>JAQVSH010000029.1 GCA_028700615.1 Bacteroidales bacterium | reverse complement strand
CAGCCCGCCATACTACCGGAATTAAACTTCACGATTTTAATTGCGGCCTGAAGGCTTACCGGAAAGAAGTAGTCAAAAATATTGAGGTCTACGGAGAAATGCACCGGTATATACCGGTCATTGCGAAAAAAGCCGGTTTTGAAAAAATCGGGGAAAAAGTCGTTCAGCATCGTGAACGCAAATACGGGGTTACCAAGTTTGGATGGGAGCGCTTCTTCAACGGATATCTCGATCTGATCTCCATCCTCTTCATCTCCCGGTTTGGGAAAGCCCCCATGCATGTTTTCGGTTTATTGGGAACCCTTATGTTTTTTGCCGGTTTTCTGGCTGCCGGATGGATCGGTTTTGAAAAACTCTGGCTGACCTGGCACGGACAAATAGCTCCGTTGGTTACTTCCAGCCCTTATTTTTATCTCTCCCTCGCCGCCATGATCCTGGGAACTCAGCTATTCCTCGCCGGCTTCCTCGGAGAACTGATTGCCCGCAACGGCTCCGACCGCAACCACTACCTCATCGAAGAAGAAATTTAGCCCTGGAATCATAGATCCCCGTGATACACTACGTTTTCACCCGAAGGCATCAGGCACGGATTTACACAGCGAGTCATCCGAAGGGGTCAGGCACGGATTTACGCTGCGGGGCGGCTCAACTCGCTCCATTCGCAGAAAACGAGAACACTCCTCTTTTTAGTCAGTGCAGCGCACTGCCTAACATCGTCGAACAGCTCTCGTTTTCTATGCTCAGGAGCTTCGTCTCGCTGTTTCGCCCCTTGCGAACAAATCCTTTTGCCTGATCCCTTCGGATAAATCATGCAAATCCACTGTCTGATTTCTCCGGATGATAGTACACAGCCAGCCCTTTCTGATCCATGCTAAGTCGGGGAAAATATAATCTCCGGATATGCTATAACAGGGCTTCTAAATCAATTTTTGCCAACCTGAGATATGAATCATCATTATTTTTTTCCACTACCGTAAAATAAACATCACTTTCAGTGCAGTCAGGATAGCCAAAATTATCCGGCAACTGGTATTCTGCGATGGGCTCGAAACGTTCATTTAGCAACATCATAAAAGAGTCTCTGTCTTTCTCGAAATCCTCTCGGGTATCATAATGTACCCGCATATATATATTGTGTTTTTTAATATAATAGAGTTTCCCGAATCGCAGTGCACAACGGTCATAGTTAAATTGATCCTCAGGACTCGCCTGTTTCTGATCCATTGGTTTGGCTTCATTCCTGGTGAAGGCGCTTTGCGGGTTGTATTCTTTCTGTTTTCCTGTTTTTATGTGATACGTGTATACGTTGGAAGAAAACGGAAAATTATAGATGATCAGGTCTCCGTTTTGGATGAAATTGGCGCAGGAAAGGGACCCGTAATTTTTTTGTTTCAATATTTCCGGATACCGGATAGGAATAAAGGTCGTGGAAGAGTCTTCTAAATTGAAGCTTGCACCGATCACTCCAAGATAGTCCAAATCAAAATTTCCTTTTTCGGGATATACATAATGCAAAAATTGTTTGCTTTCCGTGGAATAATCCGAGGATACATAATTTCCTAACGTCGCTCCATAATGAAAAATTGTATAGTTTTCAATCTGATCATACCGATATACACTATCCACAATTCTGTTTACTGACATTTTGGATAGAATATTGGCATTCAAATTAATGCGAATAAAATCTGACCTGCTCTGCATGACAATGGAAGAATCATCTATTGAGAAGGTTCTTATGTCGGGGATCCTATCGGGCCCATCTTGTGCCAGAGGTACTGAATGGGATGGCTTTTTATGGGTAATGTCAAAAAAATCAAGAGAAGTCATCCAATGGTTATAGGCCACCATGATATCTCCGGAGTCTGTTGATGCTATTTCAAATTTAGAAATGTAATCAGAAAGGTAAGGGTATGTGATAGGAATCTCTATCAATTCATAAGGCAGTTCTTCAGAACTTTTCTGAGGTTTTCCGGAACTGCAGGCGTAGGAGAACAGAATAAACCAAGAAAATATTATTCCGGGTATTATTAACCCGTTAAGAGAAAAAGAACTTTGAGGGGCTGTTTTTTTATTCATGGTGAGCTTTGGGGATTTCATCTGCGTCAAAATAAATAGTTGAGGTTTATTAGTAAGATATAATATTTAAAAGAGGTATATGGATAATAAAATGAAGTTATCTCAAATGTTTTTGTAGGTCTTTGAAAATTTAATATTTGAGTTGTATTTCAGAAGAAGATACGAATAAAACGAGGATGTCTCAGACTTTTGAGACACCCTCAAGGATTTAAATTAACAACCAGGTATCTCATTTACAGTGGGATTTCCGCCACTGCAATGAATATAAAACTCGTGCCAAAACTGTGCGATCTGAGAATGACAAATCCATACTTCGTATGAACAATCTCCACAGCTTGTGCATCCACCTTCCACCCATGTTAACGCTTCCACATTAGCTAAAAGCAGATCGGTTGCGGCGTTAAGATTTTTGTGTGAATTGATTCCTATGTACATAGAGGCTACCAGGAAAATGCCTGATGCAGTCAGTAATAATTTTTTCATTGTTTTTGTTTTTTAAGAGTTACTTGTTTTGATTTGTAAATGAGACTTTTGCTAAGCCCCATTCTTTCAATCTCTGAAGATTTTCTTAAGAGACCTGTCCGCTCCTCATGGGATTTGGGTAAATACCGCAGAATCTTCTTAAGATATTGTCTAACACGTATCAGTTCCAACGTAATGGCATTCAACGTTGGAAAACTCGAACAGAATTAAATAGAAATGATGCGTTTTCTGTTGAAAATATGACGCTCCGGTCATAAAAAGCGCGTAGCTTTTCTTTTGTTTTTAATTATCTTTGATGCACACCTCCTTTAGGGAGGAGATCCGGGGATAGAAGTTGCCTTTGTGAATTTTCGAAGATTTTCTGGGCAACCCTATCCCTTTTCTCCATTTAATAAGTTATTTGAGAGATCATAGTTTTCATGACTATCGAGTTTAGTTATGATGGTATACATTGTTTTATCAGGAATTGTCATCTAATGAAGAAGCTCAATCTCATTTTACGGTTGACTTTCAATGGTTTCTTTGTAGAGTTTCCATAAAACAGAATTGGAAACAGGATTTCCTACGAGAACTATTTTATTCTCGGAATTGATCAGGAAGGTTTGATAAAGAGGATCGGAAGATAGCTGATTTTGCCTTATAAAATCCGTGTTTTTGTCATAGAATATAGCATGGCTAAAGTCATTGAATTTTAGAAGAGAAATCAATGCTGATTCATCTTTGGGTTGGAGGATAAAGACAACATCAACAGGTTTACTCCAAGTTTTGGCTTCGTTCATTTTTAGCTTCCACCCGTAGAAGTTCAGGCGACAATCGGTACATCCGGAAGAATCTGCGTAGGTGACAATTTTATAACCCGGTTTTTTTAATACATCCACGATAGTATCACGCCCCAAGATCTTTGCCTGTAAGGCATTTGGAAAGACAATTTCTTTGTCCATCATTTGGGAGAGGGTTTCCGTGATCTGTTTCTTTTGACTGTTACAGGAAACCAAGATCAACCCGGAGATCAGGAAGCAAATAAGAAAATGCCATGTGATTTTTTGCATGGTGATGGGGTTAGTTTCTGTATCACTGAACCAAGAGTTCAGCAGGGCATATAGGTAAGAGATGCCTTTTTGCTTTTCAATCCCATCAAAAAACTTTCCCCGCGGGCAAAAAGTGTTTCTATTGAGTAAAAATAAAATAGTATTTTATAAAAACAAAACAAATGATATATTTTACGAATTATTTTACGAATTATTTTACGAATTATTTTACGAATTATTTTACGAATTATTTTACGAATTATTTTACGAATTATTTTACGAATTATTTTACGAATTATTTTACGAATTATTTTACGAATTGATAATCAGTTATATATCTAAAGTAAAGCAGAATAAAAAGACTTGTATCCCGGCTCCAAATTTCGATGTATAATGTACGGATGAATTGTAACTATGTTTGAATCCGGAGGGATCAGGCAAAAGGATTTGTTCGCAAGGGGCGAAACAGCGAAACGAAGCTCCTGAGCATAGAAAACGAGAGCTGTTCGACGATGTTAGGCAGTGCGCAGCACTGACTATAAAGAGGAGTGTTCTCGTTTTCTGCGAACGGAGCGAGTTGAGCCGCCCCGCAGCGTAAATCCGTGCCTGATCCCTCCGGATGATAATGCCTGATCTCTTCGGATGACCCAAAGCATGCCCCAAAGCATAAATTCTAACTTTGCAGGCAGATGATCACGGCAACGTAAACCGCTAACTGTCTTAAAAACAAAAGAGCCCGAAACACTCCGGACCCTTTTGTTTTGATAAACCTTTCAGGACAGGCTTTTAGTATTGGTGAAAGCTCTGTGAAACAAAAGCTAACACTTCGGGAAGCGCTGTTCTCCAGTACGTCCAGTTATGAGCGCCATCGCGGGTTCTGAATTCGTGAGGAATTTCTTTCTTTCTCATAGCAATATGCAGCTGGCAATTTCCTTCGTAGAGAAAATCATCATCGCCGCAATCAATATACCAACGTACTGATTTCACTTTCTCTACCGGCAAACTATTGATCAGATCCACCGCATTGTGTTGCTTCTGATATTCAACATAAGCGGGATCGTCAGCCTTTTGTCCCTGGGGAATTCTTCCCATAAAGCTGGTTGCAGCACTCAACGGACAAGCCGCAGCAAATAATTCCGGATGATGCAGGGCATACATCAGCGTGCCTCCTCCTCCCATAGATAAACCGGCAATTGCACGGTATCTTTTATCTGTACGGCAACGATAATTTTTTTCAATGTATGGAATCAACTCCTGAAAAAAGTAATCTTCAAATTTCCATTCCCCGTCAAAGGTGTTAAAATATCCTCTGACCTTTGTATCTGCATCAGGCATGACAATAATCATAGGAGTGGATTTCCCTTCGCAAATGGCTTTGTCTGCAATGTTGAGCACCTCTCCGAATTGAATCCAGCCGGTCTGATTGTCTCCGGCTCCGTGAAGGAGATATAAAACAGGGTAGGACCGTTGCGATGTTTCGTAGTCCGCAGGAAGATAAACCGCGAAGTTCCGGTCACTTTTCAATATCTCACTTTTCATAGTGAGCTGATCAAACACCTTTCCTGTTTGTGCAGAGACAGAAAAGCAGGTGGCTATTGCTGCAAAGAGCATAAAAATTTTTTTCATTTCACATTTTTTAAGAGTTTATATTTAATAAAGGTAAAAATATTTAAGCAACTTTAACCCCTCATCGTTGGATGATAGATATATCTGAATAAATTTTCTTAATTTCACATTTGCAAAAACATACATGCATGTTTTTTACAATAATCGGGGGGTTATAAGCTTGTGTGACGGATGTTTTAATTTAATGAAAATAGCTATATTACCTTAACCAACCATTTTAAATAATTAACTATGAAGCGACTCGCCAGTTTATTAACCATGATGCTGATAACATTTTCCGCCTTTGCGGGAAATTATCAGAACTTTAAAGTATCGGTTTACACCCGTGCCTATGAGGTTCAGAAAATGAAGGACCCGAAATGGCTGGATTCTACCTGGAATATCATTTCTTCTCAGGCCAAAATTGACCGGATTTATCTGGAAACCCACAGAGACTTGATTATTGTGGATGATGCTACTCTCGAAGCAGCTAAAAAGTTTTTCAAGAGCAAGGGCGTTGAAACTGCCGGCGGGATTACTTACACCGTTAATGAATCCAATAACTTTGAAACTTTCTGCTATACCAATCCTGAACATCGTAAAAAAGTACAGGAAATTGCAGAACACACTGCAAAACATTTTGATTTCTTTATTCTGGACGACTTTTTCTTTACCACCTGTAAATGCGACCTTTGCATCAAGGCTAAAGGCGACATGAGCTGGACAGAATATCGTACCAAACTGATGACGGAAGCCGGAAAAAATCTGGTTATCGATCCTGCTCACAAAGTAAATCCCAACGTAAAGGTGATTATCAAATACCCGAACTGGTATGATCATTTCCAGGGTGCAGGCTTTGACCTGGAACACGGTCCTCTTATGTTCGACGGCGTATGGACAGGTACGGAAACCCGTGATCCTTCAGGAGATCAGCATCTTCAGAATTATTTAGGTTATAATATTATCCGTTATTTTAACAACCTCCGTCCCGGTTTCAATTACGGCGGTTGGGTTGATTCAGGCGGAATCGGAATGGGTATGGACCGTTATGTTGAACAACTCTGGCTTACTATGTTTGCCAAAGCTCCGGAAATGTCTCTTTTTGACTATCGTCAGCTGATCGGAACCACTCTCCGCGATTCATACAAAACTCCGTGGCAGGGAATGGGAACCAGTTTTGACTGGAATGAAATGTCCCAATCCATTAAGCAAAAAGACGGAAGCATGGTTAAGCCCACTACCTTAGCCCGTGCCGTTGGCGTTACCTTTGATGCTCTGGATAAATTTATCGGCAAACTTGGAAAACCTGTCGGAATCAAATCCTACAAACCTTTCCATTCCAACGGTGAGGATTTCCTTCCTAACTATTTGGGGATGATTGGTCTTCCTATGGATATGTATTCTACTTTCCCGACAGATCAGAAAGTTGTTTTATTGACCGAACAGGCTAAATATGACAAAGATCTGATTTCCAAAGTTAAGGCTCAGCTTAGCAAAGGCGGTGATGTTGTCATCACCTCCGGTTTGTTGAAAGCCATGCAGAAAGAATTCTTTGACATCGCTGAAATTCGTTGCACCGATCTGAAGGCGATTGTAAATGATTTTGGCCGTTATGGAACCTCTGATAAGAACATTTTGATACCTCAGGTTCTTTATTATACCAATGATGCTTGGGCAACTGCTTCTGCCGGCTATCCCCTTACCAATGGCGTGATCAACTTCCCGATGATGGTCAGAGCTCCTTATTCCAAAGGAAATCTTATCGTGTTGACTATTCCCGACAGCATGGGCGATCTGTATGATCTGCCTGATCAACTCCTGAATACAATTCGTACGACCTTGAGCAAGGACCTGAATGTACGTATTGAAGGTCCTTCCAAAGTCGGTTTGTTTGTATATGATAACAACACATTCATCGTTGAATCTTTCCTTGATGAGCCTGTTACCATTAAAGTCGTAACCGGTGAAAACGTAAATCAACTGAAGAATCTGGTTGACAATTCTGTTGTTACTGTTCCTGTTTCTTTTGGAAATGCCGGTATGGGCGGAGCTAATCCTATGATGATGTTTATGCGTAGGGGTATGACTCCTTCCAAATCATTTGAAGTCACTCTGATGCCTCATTCATATAAGGTATTCCAGATTGAATAGTATATTTTTTTAAAAGCCCGTGGGATTTGTAATACACGAATCCCACGGGCTTTTTTGTGCAAATAAATCAATTGATCATGCAAACAAAACTGAATCGTAGACTATTTCTACGAACCGCCGGTGTGGGAATAGCCGGAGCCGGAATCGGCGCTGCCCTTCCTCTGACAGGATGTGCCCAGGCCGCCCCGGAACAAACTCCCGTTCCTGAACAACTGCTTCGCCTTGAAGACGGACTGGCTGTTGCCGATACCCTTTATGGGAAAGTGAAAGGCTATGTGTTTAAAGATATCTATACCTTCAAAGGGATTCCCTACGGGGCCGATACTTCAGGAGCTAACCGGTTTATGCCTCCCGTAAAACCTGAACCCTGGACGGATATCCGTACAGCTTATTATTACGGGCCTTCCGCCCCGCAGACCACCTCCGGTTCCAATGACTGGAATTGGTTTAGAGATCACTGGAATTACGATGTGATCAATGAAGACTGCCTGCGTATCAATGTATGGACGCCGGGTCTGTCCGATCAAAAGAAAAGACCTGTGATTGTCTGGATTCACGGGGGCGGATTTACCTCGGGCAACGGACAGGAACACGACTCTTATGACGGAACTAACCTGGCTATTAAAGGAGATGTAGTAGTCTGCACCCTGAACCATCGTCTCGGACCGTTTGGCTATATGGACTTATCGGCTATCGGGGGCGCTCCTTTTGCTGCATCAGGAGTAGCCGGATTACTTGACCTGGTTGCTGCCCTTGAATGGATTCGGGACAATATTGCCAATTTTGGAGGAGATCCGGGCAATGTTACCATTTTCGGACAATCCGGAGGAGGTGCAAAAGTCAATTGCCTGCTGGCTATGCCGTCTGCTAAAGGATTATTTCACAAAGCCTTTTGTATGAGCGGATCCAGCCTGAGGATGGTCGAAAAAGACGTTGCTACAAAACTTGGTTCCACGGTCATGCAGGAAGCCGGATTCACCGCAGGTGACATTAAAAAATTACAGGCGATGCCTTGGGAAGATTTGTTGAAAGTGGCCTCGGCTGCTAACCGGAAAATGGAAGAGGATTGGAAAATCGCTTCTGCCGCGGGCGGTCGGACTGGATTTGCCCCTTCTATTGATGAGGTCTATCTTCCCCAGCATCCTTTTGATCCTGCCGCCTCTGCATTATCTGCCGACATCCCTATGCTGATAGGAACTACGATGAACGAAACTTCTCCCAGTATTAATCGTCCGGATCTGGAAGAAATTACACTGGATGGGGTCAAAGAAAAACTAAGAGAAAGTTTGCAGGATAAGACCGACACCGTGGTCGATGCCTATGCAAAATGTTTTCCCGGCAGAAAACCTGTGGAAATCTGGTCTCTGATCGCTTCGAGTAATCGTCGGATCAATGCGGTTAAGCAGGCTGATCTGAAATCTGTTCAGACGGCTCCCGTTTATCTTTACTGGTTTACCTGGCAGTCTCCTCTGGACAGCGGCAGAGTCAGAGCTCCTCATTGCAATGATATTTCCTTCTGGTTTAACAATACAGATCGGATGGTCACTCATACCGGGGGAGGCGCCCGGCCGGCCCGGCTTGCAGATAAGATGAGCGAAGCTTTGCTGCAATTTGCACGTACAGGCAATCCCAATCATTCCGGAATTCCCGAATGGCCGGCATATACCTCAGAAAACGGGTTGAATATGATTTTTGATGATCAATGTGAGGTGAAATCCGATCCTGACAAAGAAGCCAGAATAACGATCGCCTGAATGTTTTAGAAATATGAATGTAGAAAGAAAAGAGGCTCTTTGGGGAGCCTCTTTTTTATGTACGCCATCTCGATGATTACTGCTCCATTGATGAGGAGTCAATAGGCTTATATTCCAAGACTATCTGCTTCACACACCACTCTGAATCCTATACTGCGGGTATCTGAATACCACCAGATACTCTTGGGCTGTTGCGGATCTGTTTTGAGCCATTGATCGTGTCTGGAATAATCTCTTGCAGCGGAACGAACTTCAGCAGCATCGCGGGTATAATCTCCTCCACGGACTACATGTTCAGTTCCCTCTGCAGGACCTTTCGGATCTGAAACTTCCGTTCCGGTTTGACTGTATGCATCGGCGGCATAAAAATCAGTACAATATTCCATGACATTCCCTGACATATTTTTTAAACCGAATGGATTGGCTCCGACTGCAGAAGGTTCTTTGGTTTTTGAACCGGCATTGAGACTATATATCACATAATGATTAATGACAGCCGTATCGGGTGAGAAAAACTTGCGCCAAAATCCCTGAGAAGAAAATGATTTGGGATCCCCTTCGAAAAAATACGGAGTTTCTGTTCCTCCCCGGGCTGCATATTCCCATTCCGCTTCGGTGGGTAAGCGGTATTTTTTACCTGTTTTGGAAGATAACCACTGACAATATACTTCTGCCGCATAGTGTGTCATTGTGATGGCCGGACGTTTACCATAGCCCCAACCCTGGTCGGGAGCGCCGAAAGGAGGCGTCGGACCGGTAATCGCATCGGCTGTTTGGGCAAGACGGTTGGTCTCCCTGACTTGTTCAGGAATCGGCCGTCCTTCAGAAAGTGTTTCTGAGAAAAAGGCCAGATATTCATCCCAGGAAGTTTCAACTTCAGCCATAAAAAAGGATTTGACGGTTACCCTGCGCACCGGGCCTTCGTCTTCTTTCCGGAAAGGTTCTGAATCAGGGCTTCCCATAGCAAAAGATCCCCCGGGAATCGCCTTCAGGTTAAAAGATACTGCTGTTCCCGGAATATACTCGGTAAAATCCTCAAACTTTTCAATCTTAGCAGGTTCGGTATAAACCTCAGCATTGACAACCTTAGCAGCCAGTGATGCGTTTTTCTCATGCAAATAGTTTGGATTATAATGCCCTGCATCAAGGTGGCAACTGATACATTGAATGTCAAGTTTTTCCGCGTTGGCTTCATAATAAAGATGTGCGGTGCCTCCCTCTTCTGTAAGTTCTTTGGGAAACAAATTGGGGTGGCAGGCAATACAGGACTCATTGTATACGTGTCTGGAAGCATTTTCTAACAATGATTTGCTCTCCCAATCAAAATCCGCACTGTCTTTTGTCATGTATGACCAGAGATCCCGAAGTCCTGTTTTGGTTTTTTCGGTCAGATAAGCTGTGGTTCCTTGCGGAGGAAGGTGACAATCCACACAATGGGTGCGAAATCCGCTTACGGTATAATAATGAACCGATTTTTTCCAGGAATCCTCTACATGAGGATGGACATGGCAAACTGCGCAAAATTCATCCGTAGAGGTATACCGGACGGCCTGGTTGCCCAGTCCCATGATCAGAATGCCCAACAACCCTCCCGAGAGTAAAAGTGTAGAAGGACCAAAAAGTTTTTTTTTATTCACGAGGAGTTTTTAATGATATAAAAAATCGATTCTACTTAAACCTGAAGCAAAGATGGGAAAAAACCAAGTTTTGTGCAAGATTTGCTGCTGATTAACATCCCGTTTTGTCATAAAACCGGATTTAAAATCATGAAGTCTTGCATTCCCGTGATTTATTCGATAAATTTACTAAGGAAACTCACTGAATGAATTAACCTGTTAAAAATAGAATTATGCAAACAAAAGCTACGTTGAATCGCCGTGATTTTATGGGGGGTCTTGCAGTTGCCGGCATGGCTGGCGCTTTAGGTGTCGGTGGTATACTTACTTCCTGTTCTGGCGGCAGTAATCGGGAAACATCAAAAGGTCCGCGCAAAACCGCTGCCGATCTTGGCATTCCGGAATTTCTTGATCAGGCGCCTGACGGGGTTCCTGTAAAAGCCGCTCTGATTGGTTGTGGAGGCCGCGGCACCGGGGCTGCCGTTAATTTTCTGAATGCCGGGCCGAATCTTGAAATTGTAGCTCTGGGAGATGTGCTTGCCGATAAAATGCAGAGTTGTGCTGAAACCTTGAGAACCAAGTATAATCAGCCCATAAAGGATGAAAATTGTTTTTTGGGTTTTGATGCTTATCAGAAAATCATGGCGATGCCTGAAATAAATCTGGTATTGCTTTGTACTCCTCCTTTTTATCGTCCTGCTCATTTTGAGGCAGCGGTCAATGCCGGTAAAAATGTGTTTATGGAGAAACCCTGTGCGGTAGATCCCGTCGGGATCCGTTCAGTCATAGCCAACAGTCGCAAGGCTCAAAGCGCCGGATTAACCGTTGTTACCGGGAATCAGCGGCGTCATAAGCGTGATTATTGTGCTGCTTTTGTCGAAGTGGCCAATGGCGCCATCGGAGATATTCTTGGGGCTTCCTGTCACTGGAATCAGGGTAGCTGGTGGTACAGACGCCGTCAGCCCGGCTGGTCGGATATGGAATATGCCACCCGTAACTGGACCAATATTATATGGCAATGCGGAGATCACATCCTTGATCAGGCCATTCACAACATTGACGTAGTTACCTGGTTTATGCAAAAAACGCCTCTCGAAGTAGTCGGCTACGGAGGCCGTGCCCGCAGGGAGACCGGCGATATCTTTGACTTCTTTAGTTGTGATTATACTTATCCCGATTATGTCCGTATGCTTGCCACCGCCCGCCAGATTGACGGATGCGACAGCAATGTCGGAGAGTTTCTTATGGGGACTCAGGGGGTCGCTTTGTTAAACGACAGCGCCAATATCAAACTTTTAACGCATCAGGGAGAACTCATCTGGGAATATGTCTACGAGAAAGGAGAGGACGGCCGTAACAAAATCAAGAGCGCCTATGATCAGGAACATGTAGATTTGGTTACTGCCATTCGTACCAATAAACCCAGAGTGGAATCCGAAACCCTTGCCATTTCAACTTTGGTAGGAATTATGGGGCGTGAGGCCGCTTATTCCGGGAAGAAGATTACCTGGGATGAGATCATGAATTCAGATCTGAAGTATGGTCCCAAAGAAATTGTCATGGGCCCCCTTCCTGACTTTAAGGAAATTGTTCCGGTTCCCGGTAAAGAATCCGACCG
>JAQVSH010000311.1 GCA_028700615.1 Bacteroidales bacterium | reverse complement strand
AAGCCCGTGAGACGCCAAAACACCGGAGTCCAGAGCCGGGCTGGTTTCCATTCCCACAGGGGGCAACTGTGCGGTATCCCCCACCAAAATCAAACTGCAACCTTTATCATTATACACATATTCAATCAGATCATCCAAAAGGCGGCCACTCCCAAACGACGAATCAAAAGAAGACTGGTTAGACAAAAGAGAAGCTTCATCTACAATAAAAAAAGTCCGGGCATGCAAATTACTTTCCAGAACAAACCGCCCCTGACCATCCTTAAAAGTTTTTTGCCGGTAGATCTTTTTATGAATAGTAAAAGACTGCACTCCGGCATACATTGCAAAGACCTTAGCCGCTCTTCCGGTCGGAGCTAACAACACGGACTTCAACTTCAATTCTCTCAAAGTATTCACAAAAGCGCCCATCACGGTAGTTTTTCCGGTACCTGCATACCCTCTGACCACTAAAACCTGCCTGTCCGCCTCTGAAATAATAAAACCCGCCAGTAAATCCATCAACAAAGACTGATCATTGGTCGGATCCATGCCAAGATGTTTCTGAATAATATTTTTTATATGTAGTTTTAACACCCTTTGAAATGTATTATTTTATAGTTTTGTGATAAATATTAAGAACAAAATAACTAAAAAAACGAGATACGATTATGAGAATCGCCATTCAAATTGTCCTTGTCGCGCTCATTTTAGTATTTAGTTACTTGTTATATGAAAGTATTCAGGGTCCTATCCGTTTCAAAGCTGAACAACGTGTCAGGTATGATCTGGGAATTGAGAGACTTAAACAAATCAGAACCGCTCAGGTAATTTACAAAGCCGAAAATGGTAAATATACCGGAAGTTTTGACACGTTAATCCACTTCATCAAAGAAGGCAAAATGAAAGTAGTCCGTATGGAAATTGACCCCAATGACACCATTGATTTTTCCAGAGGGGTTGCCAAAGACACCCTTCTGGTAAGCATTAAGGACTCTCTTTTTAAAGACATAAATGTTGACTCTCTGCGTTACATTCCTGTAACCGGAGGAGATATTGAAATGGCTTCTTCCGAAATCATCACCGCATCACAAGTAATGATTCCGGTTTTTGAGGCCAGAATACCCAATGATATCCTTTTAGAGGGTCTTGATCGTCAATTAATTATCAACTTTAATTACGAAAGAGAACAAACCGTTAAATACGCAGGATTACAAGTTGGTTCCATTATAGAAGCAAACAATAACGCAGGAAACTGGGAATAATTAATAATGAATAAACGTGGATATTAAACTTATAGACCCTCGTTTTAATCCTATAGAATTTCAGCCTAAAACACTATCCATTCAAGTGAACCGGGATGGATGTTGTTTTTGCATCAAAAAAGAAGACCCTCCACAGGACATTCTTTCTTTATACATATACTCCTGGATAGAAGAAAGTCCGGAGTCGGGCAAAATGAGATTTCCGGAAGAACGACTCGAAAAAATTCTTTTTGAAGAACCCATTCTTCAGACAGAATTTACCAGACAGGCATGGTGTGTGCCTGAGACGCCCTCGGTACTCATTCCTAATGATCTTTATCTCCCTGAAGAAATTTCCAAATACGGAGAAAAAGCTTTTGGAATGCATCACCTGGAAGAAGAATATCAGATAGATCATCTTTCTGTACCGGAAGCCTGCCACCTTTATTCCCTGCCTGTCAAAACCCGGCATTTGCTTCAGAACACCTTCCCTTCCCTGGAAATATATCACCCTTTGACCCCCTGGATTGAACATATTCTAAAAACTCCGCGGGACAATCAATCCATGTTGTTTTTTCTTAACCTGGGAGAAACACATGCAACCCTTGCCGTCACAGAAAAAGGCGAACTTCAATTCTTCAACTGGTTTACATACAGCAACCATGAAGAACTTCTTTATTTCCTATTCTCTGTTGCCGGTATTTTTGATAAAAAACCGGAAAATATTTCTCTTGAAATCTATCCGGCAAACCAGGCAAACCACACAGACTCGTCTTATAAATCATTCTCCAGCTACTTCCCTACTCAAATCATCAAAACAAAAGCTCCTGACTTTCTTGAAGGGCAAAATCTACAACCTTTTCTCCACCTGTTAAAAATTTACCCGTGAGATGAGAATTATAAGCGGTATACACAAAGGAAGAACCATCATTCCGGATAAAAAATTTTCAGCAAGACCTACCACAGACTTTGCCAAAGAAGGACTATTTGATATTCTTGCCAGTCGTCTGGATTTTGAAAATTTAAAAGTATTGGATCTTTTCTCGGGTACCGGAGGCATTAGTTATGAATTTGCATCAAGAGGCTGTCCGCTGGTGCATGCTGTAGAACAAAACCCTCTTCATGCAGCCTTCATCTCTCAGACCAAAGAAAAACTCAGTTTAAATACGCTCAAAGTATTCAAAGCCGATGTATTCCGTTTTATTGAGAGCTCCCGGCAGCAATACAACCTGATTTTTGCCGATCCCCCCTACGACATGGAGAGAGTCCCGGAGCTTCCCGACCTTATACTCAACCTCCCGATTTTAGAACTCAACGGCATATTTATTCTGGAACACTCCCGGAACATTCACTTTCTGGAACATGAAAACCTCATTGATGCCCGTCATTACGGAAGTGTAAATTTCAGCTTCTTTAAAAAAGTCTGAAAAATCTCAGGTTAAAAGGCTAAAGGTCACGGCAACTGCGAAAAACCTCACTTTTTTAAGAAATCTTTTTTATCCAAACTCTTGCAGAATTCAAAATTGTAAGTATTTTTGCATCGCTGTTCAGGAAACATAAACAGCAAAAACACTTGGTGCGGTAGTTCAGCTTGGTTAGAATACCTGCCTGTCACGCAGGGGGTCACGGGTTCGAGCCCCGTCCGCACCGCAAAAGAGGTTCCACGACATCTCACAGAGATAGAGAGGAGCCTCTTTTTCTTTTAAAGCTTCCCACCAGTAGCCGCAAAAGCCGGCATCATAACCTCTTGTTCAGATCTGGGAATGCCCCATTTGGTAGCTACTTTGGACCAGTTTGAAACAGAAGTTTTTATTTCTTTCAATATAGATTCTGCCTGCTTTT
>JAQVSH010000310.1 GCA_028700615.1 Bacteroidales bacterium | reverse complement strand
TACAGCGCCTCCTTCATGGGTTCCGGGCGGTTTGACACGATCGACATTAACATTCCCAACGATTCAACGCTGGTGTTCGGCGGGTATCTATACACGAAAAAATAAATACAAGAAATGAAAGATTATCAATTTGAGGAGATTACGGCGGCTTTATCAATTATAATCGCCCTACTTGCATGGCATTTTGGTGTTAAATGGCTGTATTACATTTTTCTTGTAAAGAGCATTACGGATGTTTTGTGCGCACTTCGGGTAGCATATAAGTCTGTTAAGGATGAGTTAAAAGAAAACAATAAAGAAAACAAATTATGAATCTGCGTGAAGTAAAAATCGAAAGAAAGAAAAAGGGATCTGAGCCGCTGATTTCAATTGGTCAAACAGGCTGGTTGCGTATGAACAAGGCGGCCATAGAGGTGATTAACGGAAAGGACTGGCAAAGAGTTGGATTGTTCAACGATGCTGATTCTCCGAATAACTGGTATATCGGAGTAAGTAACGAAGGGGTTAAGGTATCTATCTACCGTGATGGGTCCTTACGTGGAGCAGGTGGCATAAACTATTTCAGGCGGCTAAGCCAGCAGTTCGGGATTCCGGGGATTGTAAAGCTCTCTATACATCCCCAGCCAGAAGAAATCAAGGGAAACAGGTATTACAGGCTAATAGTCAAAAAATAATGGAACGCACCTGTAACAACTGTCAGAAGCAGCAGGATTGCCCTGAGTTTAAAAAGCTCACGGAAGAGGAGAGAAACGAACTCTCCTGCAAGAAATATGAACCTATGGCTTTTGAAACCTATTTAGGGATTCAGCAAGAAAAGACAAGGAGCCTGATAATTTCACTTGCAGGTATAGAGAGATTTTTTATTTAACCAGGGTGCCTTAAAACAGGGCACCCTTTTTTTTATCTACATTGTATACATTTTGATCAATTAAATAATTAGTTATTATAGTTTTATGCTCTATGAATAATGTTATTACGGATAGTGAATATGTAAAAGAGCAGGAAAGGAAATTACAGGTAATCCGGTCCGAGGTGCTGGATAAAATGTACGAGCAAGATTGCACAAAGCATCAACTTGCAAAGGGTACCGGGCTATCCTACCATACCGTGCATGACTTCATTTCAGAGCGTAGGGTACCAAAGTTGGACACTATTATGAGGATAGCCAGGTATTTGTCGATTATGATTAACTTATAATGTTATGAGTGACTGGGATATAGCAGACAGATGGGACGAAGACATCAAGACGCAAGAGATGCAGGAAAAAGCACTTTTGCGCAAGATTGAATACCATAACATTGCTTATAAGAGGGTAACAGCACTTGACGATCTTTGCCCGGTTCCAAAAGAAAACGAGCAATGGCGAATAATTACAGAGCACCCGATGAATGCCTACGTTTTCATTGTTTCACTTTTGAACCGTGAAAATATTAAGGAAATGTACTTATCAACCTACCGCATGAATAAGCCCACGGTGGATAACATCATTGAAAAGATTGAAAACGGCAGGATTGAGAAAGCAAACTTTATAATCAATCAGCTGCAGGGAATGAGTAAGACAAGTGCTGGCCCCGTAGCGCAATTAAAAGAGTATTGCGATAACAGAGCAAATGCCAAAATGGTTTATACAAACATTCATGCGAAGGTGTTTATAGCACAGACCCAGGGGGGGGCAAAGTACGTGTTTGAGGGCAGCGGTAATTTAACAGACAATGGGCGAATTGAGCAATATCTCTATGAGAGAAATTCCCAAGTGTATGATTTTCATAAAAATTGGATGAATGAGGTTTTGAGCAATTGTTCACAATAAAAAACATCAATAAATAGCTATGGCGTTTCCAAAGGGGCATAAATTCGGTAATAGATTCTCTTCGACCAATCAGCCGAAGAAGAAACGGAGTAATCCCATTAACGCCGTTGTAGTTGAATTCACAAAGGAGCATGAGATTCCAAAGGCCGATGATGTAAGGCGTATGTATCTCGCGCTCGCATCGATGAAGAAAGCGCAGGTACAGAACATATATGATGACGAGGAGCAACCTCTTATAGCGAGGGTAACCGCCCGGGCGATCCTTTCAAAGTACGGTTTTGAATATATTGAGAAGATGTTGGACCGGACATATGGCAAGCCAACGCAGGTAACAGAAAATTACAATGAGAACATGGAGGTTGGAGAAGGCCCACGGATTATTATTATGAACGAAGATGGCGAATGATATATTCATACATCACAAATATCTACCGTTAATTAACGGAGGCACTCGGTACACAATAGTCACCGGGGGGCGTGGTAGTGGTAAGTCGTTTGCCGTGTCAACAGCCTTAATAAAAGATACCTACAAAGACGGAAATACTATTTTATTCACCCGGTTTACCTTAGTGAATGCCGAAACGTCCATTATCCCTGAATTCATTGATAAGATTCAGAGATTAAATTTAGAAAGTGATTTCGTCCAAAAGGGGAATGACATCATTAACAAGATAACCGGAGGAAGGATTCTATTTCGGGGGATTAAAACGTCTGTTGGTATCAACACGGCAGCCCTAAAGTCTATCCCAAATCTAAAAATGTGGGTGAATGATGAGAGCGAGGAGTTGGTAGATGAAGTACTGTTTGATACGATTGACTTGTCGATCCGGGCAAACGATTCACAATGTAAGGTGTGGCTGATTCTTAATCCACCGGACATCAACCATTTTGTATATCGTAGATTCTTTCAGCAAAACGGTGTGGAAGATGTCTGGAACGGGGTAAAAGGAGATATAGCCTACATACATACCACGTATCTTGATAACGAGTACCTCCCGGATGAATACCGCAAGTTAGCCGATAAGTGCAAAGAGGTTGATATTGACAAGTATGATAATATCTGGTTAGGTCGCTTTGCCCAGTTGTCAGAGGGCAGAATCTACAAGGGTTGGAAAATAATACCTGACTTGGACTACCCCACCGACCTACCCTGCTGGTACGGCGTTGACTGGGGATTTTCAAACGACCCGGCAGCCGTTGTACGGATATGCTTCGATGCTTCGACCTATACGGTTTACTTGCATCAGGTCCTGTA
>JAQVSH010000309.1 GCA_028700615.1 Bacteroidales bacterium | reverse complement strand
AGCAGAATCCCCGCAAGAGAAACGGCGGTACCGGCAATTACCTTGTTTCGTTTCACAGGATCTGTTTTCTCCCCGGCCTGGGCCGTGAGGAGAATAGAAAACTCATAAAGGACCAGAATACCTCCGGCATACACCGTAATCTGCACCGCCGCCAAAAAATGATAATCCAGAAGCACATAGATTCCGGCGGTCGCGATCAGGACAAACAGCAAGCAGGTAGCAGCCCTTAAAATTTTTCGGGAAGTGACCGTTAATACCGAAAAGGCAACAATCACAAGGGCAAGAACCCAGAAAATAATTTTTGAGGCGATCAACTCCATAATATTTTTTTATTTGGGAGAATCAGTGGATTGCAGCTCTTTGGCAGGCGCTTTCGGCCTTAAAGAAGAGCCTTCCCTGTTCAATACTTTTTGTAGTTTCGAACGGGTATAAACAGCATTTTCAAACGTTGTGGAAAAAATAATCGCATGAGAAGGACAGGTCAACACACAAAGATTACAGAAAGTGCATTGTCCCAGATCATATTCATGGCGATCCAGCACCTTTTTGGTCTTCCCGTCTTCAGTGGTTTCTGTTTTGGAAATCACACGAATGGTTCCGTTGGGACAATTCATCATACAAATACCACAGGCCGTACAGGCATGCTGGTTATTTTCATCGTGAGGCATTATCAGTTCTCCGCGAAAACGGTCAAACATAACCAGCGTAGCGCGGTTCTCCGGATATCTCTCGGTAACCTTAGGCCGGAAAAACTCCCGGATGGTTACCTTCAGACCGGTTACCAGAGATTTTAATCCTGTAAACCATGAATATATATACTTCGAGAAAGTCATCTCATCATCATTTAAAAATGCAATTCAAAAACAACTACAAGAGCCATAAGCAGTAAATTCAGAAGGTTCAGCGGAAGCAGATATTTCCATTCCAGCTTCAGCAGCTGATCTATACGTAAACGGGGGAACGACCAGCGGATCCAGAGAGAAAGGAAGACCACAAAAAAGGTCTTTCCTAAAAACCAAAGAACCGAGGGAATATAATCCATGATCTGATTAAAACCATCCCATCCGGATACATGAAAAGGCATCCATCCTCCTAAAAAGACCGTAGTAGCAATGGCTGCCACAATAAACATATTCAGATACTCCGCCAAATAGAAAAATCCAAACTGAATTCCGGAATACTCGGTATGATAACCGGCCGTCAGTTCTGATTCGGCTTCAGGAAGATCAAAAGGCCCCCGGTTGGTTTCAGCATGTCCGGCGACCAGGTAGACCACAAAAGCAATCAGGGCAGGGATATGGCCCTGAAAAATGAGCCAGGTATCGGCCTGGGCTGCTATAATTTCAGACAGTTGAAGACTTCCGGCCAACAAGACCATAGTCATCAGGGACATCCCGACAGAAAGCTCGTAACTGATCATCTGGGCACCGCTTCGCATAGCACCGATCATGGAATATTTATTATTACTCGACCATCCGGCCAGCATAATACCCAAAACTCCCAGAGAAGAGACGGCAATCATATAAAAAATGCCAATATTAAAATCCAGCACCTGCAAACCATTACCAAAGGGAATCGCCCCGAAGGACAACACGGAAGCGGCAATGACAATAAAAGGAGCTACAAAAAAGAGGACACGATCCACACTGTTAATGGGAATCAACTCTTTAATCAGCATCTTCAGGGTATCGGCAACCGTTTGAAAAACACCGAACGGCCCCACGCGGTTCGGGCCCAGCCGGCATTGAAACAGGGCGCAGATTTTCCGTTCCACATAAATCAGAATCATCGCCAATACAGCATATGCTGTCAAAAGGGCCAGAGCTATCAGTACGCACTCGAAGAAAAATGCCCAGCCCTCCGGAAGAAAAGTCTTCAGGGTCTGGTCAATCCAATCGGTGATTATCGCAAAATCAAACATAAAAATATCTATTATCGGTCAATATCAGGCACCACATAATCCAAAGAACCCCCCATGGCAATCAGGTCGGCAATCTTTTCACCCCTTGCAATGGAATCCATTATAGAAACCAAACTCAGACAGGGAGATCTAAACTTCACCCTGTACGGACTTTTATCTCCGCGGCTGTCTATATACACTCCGAAAACACCCCGGGCAGCCTCCACCAGCTGTGAATACTCACCCTCCGGTAAACGAATAATGGGTTTCGTTTTCACCTGAAAAGGTCCTTCAGGAATTTCCTCTACCAGTTGTTCCAAAATGGAAAGAGATTCGGAAATTTCATCCAAACGGTTCATATAACGGGCATAAGAATCTCCTTCTTCCCGGATTATTTCGTTGAATTTCACCCGGTCATATGCGGCATACGGCTGATATTTCCTTAAATCACAGGAAAATCCGGAAGCACGGCCCGAAGGTCCGGTCACTCCGTAGGAAACAGCTTCTTCAAAGGAAAGCATCCCGATACCTTTCAGCCTTCCTATGGCAATCACGTTTCCGGAGAACAAATCATGATATTCGGGGATTTTCTTTCTGAGATACACAATGAAATCTTTCACCCTTTGTCTGAAATTGGGGTGTAGATCGGCCATAACGCCTCCGATGACATTGTAATTGGTAATCAGGCGACCTCCGCAGGTTTCTTCAAAGATATCCAGTATTTTTTCCCGGTCACGCATCCCGTAGATGAATGCGGTCAAAGCGCCCATATCCATACAGACACAGGCCCAGGCCAATAAATGGGAAGCAACTCTGGTCAGCTCATCCATCATGGTTCTGATGACATGAACCCTGGCGGGCAGCTCCAACTGGAGAGCATTCTCAACACAAAGACATAAAGCATGACGGTTGATGTGTGCAGAAAGATAATCCAACCGGTCTGTTAAATGCAACATCTGTGGATAGGTATATCCTTCACACATTTTTTCGATACCCCGGTGAATATACCCGAGATTCAGGTCTATCTTCCGAATAATTTCCCCGTCCAGTGAGACCCTGAAATGCAGGACTCCATGAGTGGCAGGGTGCTGAGGGCCTATATTGACTACATATTCTTCTTTTTCAAACAATGCACTTTCCGTCTCCTGAACATCGCCCTCTCCGTTGGAAGTGATGGCT
>JAQVSH010000308.1 GCA_028700615.1 Bacteroidales bacterium | reverse complement strand
AAAAATCCAGCGTGATTTAGAACATCTGGCTTTTTTGAACGGAGGGGAAGGTCAGGTGGCTCCCGCACAAAGGTTGGATGATTTTGTCAAAGGACGGTTATCCGGTCAGCTTCCTCCCTGTTCCTATATTCCGGGAGTGGTCTCTTCTCCGGTTCATTTCTGGATGCCTTCTTTTATTGCTGATCGTTTGCGGTCCGGTTTTCTTCGTTTTGATCAAAAGATGAGGGGATTTCTGACGGCAGAAGCGCTGGTGACCGGAGTGGAATCCCGTTCTTCTTCTCCTGTGAGAATACCCAGAGATCCGGAAACCCTGCAACATGTTCAGGTTAAAGGTTTGTTTCCCTGCGGGGAAGGTTCCGGATATGCAGGAGGTATTACCTCTTCTGCCGTGGATGGAGAAAATTGTGCTGCTCAGGCTGCCATGTATTTGTCTGCCACTTAAACCGGGTCCTGATTATTCAAATCCCTGAAGATCACAGAGCTTTTTATAAACGCCTTTCTTTTTCAGCAATTCTTCGTGATTTCCCATTTCGGCAATGGTGCCGTTCTGTATGACAATAATGGAGTCCGCATGTTGGATGGTGGACAACCGGTGAGCTATGACAATGGAAGTCCGGTTTTTCATCAGATGGTTCAATGCATCCTGAACGAGTCTTTCCGACTCAGTATCCAGTGCAGAGGTGGCTTCATCAAGAATCAGAATGGGAGGATTTTTCAGTACGGCACGGGCGATGGAGAGACGTTGTCTTTGTCCCCCGGAAAGATTTGAACCCCTGTCTCCGATATTGGTCTGATAACCTTCTTCCATATGAATAATAAACTCATGGGCATTGGCTATTTTTGCCGCTTCAATGATCTGTTCTTCTGTGGCTTCAGGATATCCAAAAGCGATATTTCCGGCTACCGTATCGTTAAAAAGAATAGCCTCCTGGGTTACAATACCCATTTGTTTCATGAGATCATCCAGATCATATTTTTTGATATTGACTCCGTCAATCAGTATTTCTCCTGCATTGACATCGTAAAAACGGGGAATAAGATCTGCAAGGGTTGTTTTCCCGGCCCCGGAGTGTCCTACGAGAGCGTAGGTTTTTCCTTTGGGAATGAGAAGATTAAAATCATTAATGATGGGTTCGTTTCCGTATGAAAAATATACATGTTTAAATTCAATAGACGTTGTGAATTTTTTCAGGGGAACCGGATTCTCATCATTGGTAATCGCCGGATTCATGTCAATAATGTCGAAGATTCTCTGGGCTGAAGCCAGGCCTCTCTGTATATTGGCAATTTCCTTAACAATGGATTTTGCGGCGGTGAGCAGTTGGTAATAAAACGCAAAATAGATCAGAAAACTGCCTGCGCTAAGCGGCGTTTCGTCCTGTACGGATAAATATCCTGCGTACAATACGATCAGCGCCACAATGCTGATTCCCAGAAATTCTGACATCGGGGTAGCCAAAATCTGCCGGTTCATCATCTTCTGCATGGCGTTCCGGTGATCTTGGTTCAGCTTGTCAAAACGATCATATACCTGTTTGTGGGCGTTAAATCCTTTGATAATTCTTATTCCTGAAATACCTTCCTCAAAACTGGCAATGATCCTTCCCAAAATAGACTGGGCATCAGCGGCTTCCCTGCGCAATTTTTTAATCACTTCCCCAATGAGAAAACCGGAGACAGGAAGAGCCACCAGGGTAAATAATGTCAATTGATAGGAATAATAAAACAGGACAAGAATGTAGGCAATAATCAGCAGGGGTTCCCTCAGAACAACCTGGAATGCACTGATTACAGAGTCCTGAACCACGGTTACATCATTGGAGACCGTGGAGAGAAGATCCCCTTTTTGTTTATTATGAAAAAATCCGATATCCATGGAAGTGATTTTGCGGTACATCACTTTGCGGATATTCCGCATGACATCGGTACGCATGGTGACCAGCACCCTTTGACTGGCATAATTAAAGACATTGGAAATCAGGGATGCAAAGATCAGTAACCCGGCGATAAAAACCAGACTCCACATGATTCCGCTGGCCTGATATACTTTGTAGAAATAAAAATAGAAGACGGATTTGACATAGTCAAGCGTGGGAGAAAAATCCGGAATTTCTAAAATAGAAAAATCTGAAGCGTCTTTCATTTTAAAAATGAAATCCAGCAAGGGTCCGGCCAGAGAATAGTTGGCGATCCCGAAGATTAATCCCAAAATAGTAAAAATGAGATATTTAGGCCAGTATTTCCGGAAGGGCCTGGCGTATTCCAGTAGTTTTCTCAGGGTATCCATAGAGGGCTTGCGTATGGGATCCTGATCAGATCCCGGTATAGTTAAAGGGGGTGATCCTTTTGAGTTCCGCCTTAATCTGATCACTGACCTCTAAAGCATCGATAAAGGCATTCATGGTTTCCTGGTCGATCGGGCGGTTATTACGGGTAAGGGCTTTGAGCGCCTCATAAGGAGCAGGATACCCTTCCCTGCGTAAGACGGTCTGAATCCCTTCACTGACAACGATCCAGTTTTGTTTCAGATCTTTTTCAAAAGCTGCTTCATTGATAATCATTTTATCCATTCCTTTCAGAAGAGATTCAAAAGAAATCAGCGTATGGGCAACCGGCACCCCGAGATTTCTTAGTACGGTGGAGTCGGTGAGGTCTCTTTGCATTCTTGAAATAGGCAGTTTATCTGCAAGGTGTTCGAAAAGAGCATTGGCTACTCCGAAATTACCCTCGGCATTTTCAAAATCAATGGGATTGACTTTATGAGGCATGGCCGAAGACCCGACTTCATCTTTTTTGATTCTTTGTTTGAAGTATTCAATAGAAATATAGTTCCATATATCCCTGCTGAAATCAATCAAAATGGTGTTAATGTGTTTCAGGGTGTCACACCAGGTGGCTAAATTATCGTAATGTTCGATCTGGGTGGTGTATTGACTTCGTTCAAGTCCCAGGATATCATTGACAAAATGATTTCCAAACTTTTTCCAGTCCCGATCGGGATAGGCCACATGATGCGCATTGAAATTACCGGTGGCGCCTCCGAATTTTGCGGCGAAAGGGAGTTTTCTAAGGATGTCGGCCTGTTT
>JAQVSH010000307.1 GCA_028700615.1 Bacteroidales bacterium | reverse complement strand
TGAGAACCTGTAAGAAAATCCGGGAACTCATATGTCTCGGATGCTATGCGCTAAAGGATCTTTACCTTGACCATATTCCCGCACAATTTTCTTATTCTGAATGGGGATCTCCTGTATATCTTGACGGAGACACCTGTTATTTTTTTCCTGCAATTTGGGTGAATGGTCAATTAATGAGTACTTTATACTGATTTTGCAATAATTTTTCTCATCAAAACAGACCGTGTAAAATAGCCGTATTATAATACGGTCGATTTTCTCATGCAAAATCTTTCCGGTTAGCTAACTTCATTACCTGAATATCGTTCCACAGGGGTCATTATGAAAACTTATTTAATACACAAAGTAATTACGCTGGGGTTAATATTTTGCTTATCTGCATGCTCTCTACTTGATGACAGTGGAGAACCGGCAGCTAATGATCCGGCAGGAACAGTATCTGTTAATATGAGAGATTTTAAACAGGGAGGTAGTTGGTTAGATATTGATGATGATGCCATCGGGTTTGTATTCTCGAGTAATAATTTTAACTGCTATAACAGTGGTGGAATTGTCGATGTCGGTCAATGTAAATTAGGGGCAGTAAAATCAATTCCTTCGTCAACCTCTTGGTCAGCGCCAGTTGCTGCAAAAATTGGACATAGCTATATTGTGAGAGGTAGAAAAAATGGGAATCCAGTATATTTAAGATTTTATGTTGTGGATTGGCTCATTTCTGCATCAAGTAATGGCATTCTCGGAGTTGCAATCAAATACCAATATCCTTTTACCCCTGACAATTCATAATAATTTGTAACTGGTTTTAAGATGAATAAAATTCTTCTTCTTTTTCTTGCAGTAATGTCGATATTTTCTTGTACACCTCAAGAATCACCTGATACATTTACTGACAGTCGTGATGGACATGTATACAAAACAGTAACCATTGGCAGCCAGGTCTGGATGGCAGAAAACCTGGCTTATTTGCCTGAGATCAGCCCAGCCTCTTATTCATACACAGAACCTTATTATTATATTAATGGATATAATGGCACCAGCTTAGGTGAAGCCGTATTAACAGACAATTACCGCACCTACGGCGTATTATATAACTGGTCAGCTGCTATGAATGGTGCTGCAAGCAGCGAAGATAATCCCAGCGATGTACAAGGCATTTGTCCAACGGGCTGGCATTTACCCAGTGATGCAGAATGGAAACAGCTTACTGATTACCTGGGAGGAGAAGACGTCGCAGGTAAACTGAAAGAAGCCGGAACCTCTAATTGGATCAGCCCCAATACCGGAGCCACCAATGAAAGCGGTTTTACAGCCCTTCCGGGAGGGTTCCGTCGTCCGGGGGGACTATTCTTCTTATTTGAATTCGCTGTTTTTTGGAGTTCTACAGAGGATAGATCAACACATGCCTGGGCTCGATTCCTTTGCTCATCTGATAATAATGTAGATAAGAGCTGTTTTTCTAAGGACTACGGTTTTTCTGTTCGTTGTTTACAGGATTCGGAATAATTTATTTGGATATTAATCAATAAGCCAATCTGAATAATGATGAAAAAACACACCTTATTATTCGTGGCTACGGAAGCATTATTCCCAACACATATCTATAAATAAATCAATCAATCAATACTAATCAAATCTTTACCATAATGAAAAAGAACATACTACTACTTGCAATGGGATTGCTGTTGTTTTCCTGTGGCCTTCAGGATAATCCGGATCCGGGTTTACCTTCTGTCAGTATAGGTATAGTAACCGATATCACCACTATCACCGCGACTTGCGGGGGCAATGTAACTGCCGATGGAGGAGCTGCTGTTACGGCTCGGGGTGTCTGCTGGAGCACATCTGAGAATCCTACGACTTCAGACTCAAAAACAACAAATGGAACCGATCTGGGAGCTTATATCGGCAATATCACCGGCCTTTCTCCCAATACAACTTATTACGTGAGGGCATATGCTACTAATGCCAATGGTACAGCCTATGGGCAACAGAAGTCATTTCGAACATACGATACGTTTACCGATTCCCGGGATGGTAAAGTGTATAAATTAGTAACCATTGGTTCACAGGTATGGATGGCAGAAAACCTGGCGTATCTGCCTTCAGTTAATTACCAGACTGATGGTTCAGAAAACACAGGTCATGAAACAGATCCATTTTATTACGTTTATGGTTATGACGGTACAAACGTAGCTGCTGCAAAAGCCACGGACAACTACACAACCTACGGAGTACTCTATAACTGGAAAGCAGCACAGGCAGCATGCCCAGAAGGCTGGCATTTACCCAGTGATGCAGAATGGACAACACTTACTGATTATCTGGGAGAAGGGGATTTTTCCGGGTGCAAAATGAAAGAAGCAGGAATAACCCACTGGGAGTCCAACTCTGGAGCAACCAACGAAAGTGGTTTTACAGCTCTTCCGGGTGGTTATCGCGATGAGATTGGCTGCGCCCTCATTGGTCTTGTCGGCAGCTGGTGGACTTCTAATATAGATTACATGTGGGCCCGCGGCATGATCAGCTATCTCAACATCGTCCAAAGGGACTACCAGGACAAGATAGATGGGTTTTCTGTCCGTTGTGTCAGGAATAATAATTTTCTCACTGTTACAACAGAGGGTGTTATCAATATCACCACTATATCAGCGTCCTGTTCAGGGAATGTTACTTCAGACGGTGGATCATCAGTGACAGCCCGTGGAGTTTGCTGGAGTACATCTGAGAATCCCACGACTTCAGACTCAAAAACAACAAATGGAACCGGTCTGGGAGCTTATACCGGCAATATCACTGGCCTTTCTCTCAGTACAACCTATTATATTAGGGCATATGCCACAAATTCTCAAGGGACAGCCTATGGAGTGCAGAGAACTTTTACAACTCTTCCTGCCTCAGATATTGAATATGGCTCATTAACTGATTCTCGCGATGGTAATCAGTATAAAACAGTAACCATTGGTTCGCAGGTATGGATGGCAGAAAACCTGGCGTATCTGCCCAGTGTTGTTGGCCCGGAAACAGGCTCAGAAGAAGATCCATATTATTACGTTTATGGTTATGACGGTACAAACGTAGCTGCTGCAAAAGCCA
>JAQVSH010000306.1 GCA_028700615.1 Bacteroidales bacterium | reverse complement strand
CTGGGAACCATCCTGCTGCTTGCCGTCTATGTTCTGGGGGTTCCGGTTGCAGGCAGCCTGTTCTGGCTTATCTTGGTTTCCATGCTTTTTATTTTTGTATCGCTATCCCTGGGGCTTCTCATTTCTACCCTGACAAAAACCCAGGTAGCCGCCATGCTTGTATCCGGAATGTCTTTCATGATTCCGGTCATATTGCTGTCCGGGATGATTTATCCGGTTGAAAACATGCCTGATATTCTGCAATGGCTCTCGCATATAGTCCCTGCCAAATGGTATATTGTCGCCGTTAAAGACCTGATGATCAAGGGAGCGGGCATATCCTCCGTACTCAATGAAATCGCCATTCTCGGTACGATGGCCATAGTCATTCTTGCGGTAAGCCTGAAAAAATTTAAAGACAGACTTGAATAACCTGACGATGATAAAATATTTGCTGGAAAAAGAGTTTAAACAGATTTTGAGAAATCCGTTTCTCCCGAAAATGATTTTGGGATTTCCGCTGGTTGTTCTGCTGATATTTCCATGGGCTGCCAACTTTGAAATCAAAAATATCAATCTCTGTGTGACAGATCATGATCATAGTAATTATTCCCGGCAACTGGCCGAAAAAATCAGTTCCTCAGGATATTTTCAACTGACGGAAGTGGCTTCCGGCTATTCCGGCGCCCTGCAAAGCATTGAAAAAGATAAAGCCGACATTATCCTTGAAATACCGGCCAATTTTGAAAAAGACTTAATCCGGGAAAAGAAGGCAAAAATCTTCATCGCATCCAACACGGTCAACGGGACCAAAGGAGGGCTGGGCAGCTCCTATATGTCGGGTATTATCAGTGATTTCGCCTCGGAAATAAGAAATGAATGGCAGCAAATCTCAGGAATTCCGCCTTTTCCGACGGTAGAAATCGTATCCCGTTACCAGTTCAATCCACACCTGGACTATAAGATCTTTATGGTTCCCGCCATTATGGTCATGATACTGACCATGCTTTGCGGTTTTCTCCCCGCACTGAATATTGTAGGCGAAAAAGAAGCGGGCACCATGGAACAACTCAATGTAACCCCCATTTCAAAATTTCTCTTCATTTTTTCCAAGCTTCTGCCATACTGGATTATAGGATTCATCGTACTTTCCATTGCCTTTGGGATTGCCTGGATTGTCTACGGACTGGTACCTGCAGGCCATATCATACTGCTGTACGGATTTGCCGCCATATACATTCTGGCTGTATCGGGACTTGGGCTGGTCATTTCCAACTACTCCGAAACCATGCAGCAAGCCATGTTTGTCATGTATTTTTTCATGATGATTCTGATTATCATGAGCGGACTATTCACCCCCATCAACAGCATGCCCCAATGGGCCCAAAACCTTACCCTCTTCAATCCCCTCAGATACTTTATGGAGGTCATGCGAATGGTCTACCTGAAAGGAAGCGGACTTGCCGAACTGGGCTCTCAATTGCTGACCTTGTGCGGATTCGCCCTGTTTTTCAATACATGGGCCGTACTGAGTTACAAAAAAAACAATTAAAGATTTACCCCTTTGCTTCAGGATATTTTTCCGATAAAATCTTCTGAATCGCATACATCTCATCCCTGAGACGGGCTGCTTCAAGAAATTCAAGATCTTTAGCCGCCTTTTGCATACTTTTCTTCACCTTGTCAATGGCCTTCAGCAAACCGGCGCGATCCATATACTGGATCACAGGATCAGCCGCCAGTGTAATTTCCTCATTTTCTATATAAGTCTTCTGCTTCTGAAGCGGAGTATTGGCTCCCATCATTGAATTCAGCGCCTTCTGAATTTGCCGGGGCTCAATGCCATGAAGCTCATTAAACGCCTTTTGTTTAGCCCGCCGGCGATTGGTCTCCTCCAGCGTAATCTTCATACTCGGGGTAATCTTATCCGCATAAAAGATCACCTTTCCGTTCAGATTTCTGCCCGCACGACCCGCCGTCTGGGTCAGAGACCTGGCCGACCTCAGAAAGCCCTCCTTATCGGCATCCAGAATGGCCACCAGAGAAACCTCCGGAAGATCCAGCCCTTCCCTGAGCAGGTTCACCCCCACCAGCACATCAAACCGGCCTGCCCGCAAATCCTCCATAATCTGAACCCTCTCCAGAGTCTCCACATCGGAATGAATATACCGGCAGCGGATCCCGACATTTCCCAGATAAGCCGTCAACTCTTCCGCCATCCGTTTCGTCAGGGTGGTAACCAGTATTCTCTCTTCTTTGACAGCGCGTTCCCTGATCTGTTCCACCAAATGATCGACCTGATGTTTCGTCGGATACACCTCAATGGGAGGATCCAGCAAACCCGTGGGACGAATCAACTGTTCAACAATCACCCCCTCAGACTTTTCCAATTCGTAATCCGCAGGAGTAGCGCTTACATAGATGGTTTGAGGCGTCAGCACCTCAAATTCCTCAAATTTCAAAGGCCTGTTATCAATCGCGGCCGGAAGCCGGAAGCCGTAATCCACCAAAACCTCCTTTCGCGAACGGTCTCCGCCGTACATCGCCCGGATCTGCGGAATGGTTACATGGCTTTCATCAATAATCATGATAAAATCCTTCGGAAAATAATCCAAAAGACAGAAAGGACGGGTCCCGGCCGACCTCCCGTCAAAATACCGGGAATAATTCTCGATACCGGAACAATACCCCAGCTCCCGGATCATTTCCAGATCATACTCAACCCGTTCCTGCAACCTCCGGGCCTCTAAAAATTGTCCGTTTTCATTGAAATAATCCACCCGGGCCACCATATCATCCTGAATATGCCGGATAGCCTGCTGCATTCTTTCCTGAGTCGTAACAAAAATATTGGCAGGATAAATATTGACCTGATCCATATAAGCGATTCTTCCGCCTGAGACCGGATCAAAAGTATACATCTCCTCTATCTCATCTCCCCAGAAAACAATCCGGTAACCCACGTCCTGATAAGCCGCAAAAACATCAATAACATCCCCCTTAACCCGGAAAGAACCTCTCTTAAACTCCAGGTCGCTTCTAAAATACAACGCATCTGTCAGACGATGAAGAAACTGATTCCGGCTGACCGCCTGCCCTTTAGACAAAGACACCGTATTGG
>JAQVSH010000028.1 GCA_028700615.1 Bacteroidales bacterium | reverse complement strand
CTCCTTGTCCGTGAAATCGTATGGTAATCCGTTCATCCTTTGGGTGAAATCACTTTTAATAATCAACCCTAAATATAGCAAGGAGCTCAGAAGTTTTCAAATTAGTCTAATGAATTGATTGGGATTATAAACAAGTATTCTTACACTAGAGCATATTTCTATTGGGAATGGCGAAAATATTAATCATTTTTGTAGATATTGAACCATTGTCGGAACGAAATCTTAGGACAAAAACTGAAAATAAATCTATTGATTATGAGAAAGTTAATACTCCCATTGCTTTTGGTTTTTTCGATCTTCATTGAACCAATTCAAGCCCAGACAAATAAACCCACCTGGACTGTTAATCCAGCGGCGTTTGAATACAATATGGATGTAACAATACAGGTTTTCTTTGGCGCTAACGCGGTAACCTCTGGAGGAATGATTGGCGCTTTTATCGATGGAACTCTTCAGGGTGTTAAGGATGGTGGAGCAAATGGACCAACCGGTCTATATGTTTTTATTACCAGGGTTTATGGTTCAACCGCCAGTGGGAAAACAATCACCTTTAAATTCTACGACACAACAAGGGATAAGGTTTATGACATCACTGAGACTGTTGCATTTACAGCAGATGGTGTTGTAGGTAATGCAGTAAGCCCACAATTATTTCATTGTATTCTTGGAACCGATGCGACGTTAAGTGATTTAAAAGTTAGTGGAACTACGGTTACTGGATTTAGCCCTGCAACATTGACTTATAACGTAGAGTTACCTCATGGAACTACCGTTGTTCCTGCAGTAACTGCTACAACAACGGACGCATTGGCTACAAAGGTCATTACTCCTGCAGGATCTCTGCCTGGTGCTACAACTGTTGTGGTAACAGCAGAAAACGGTACTACTCAACAGACCTATACGGTGAATTTTACCATTGCTAAAAATAATGTGGCGACTCTAAGCGATTTGAAAGTTGACGGGACCACAATAACAGGATTTAATTCAGCAACAATAACTTATAATGTCGTTTTGCCACATGCTACAACAGTGGTACCAACAGTTACGGCCACAACAACTGATGCTAATGCCACAAAAGTTGTTCACGCTGCTCCTTCCTTGCCAGGTTCAACTACAGTTGTGGTAACTGCTGAAAATGGAACAACAACCAAAACTTATACTATTAATTTTTCCCTTGCACCGGATACAGATGCAACTCTTAGTGATCTAAAAGTGAATGGCACGACGGTCACCGGTTTTGCATCAGGTACTATTACTTACAATGTTGTTTTGCCACATAATACCACGACAGTTCCAACAATTACTGCTACCACCCATGATCCGAATGCAACCAAAGTTATAACTCAGGCACTTACGGTAACCGGAAGTGGAACCGTAGTGGTTACTGCGGAGGATGGAACGACCACTAAAACATATACTATAAACTTCTCAGTGGCTCCGGATACTGATGCTACCTTGAGTGATCTGAAGATAAATGGAACAACTGTTAGTGGATTTGCATCGGGAACAATAACCTACAATGTTGTTCTACCTTTTGGTACAATCGTAGTTCCAACTGTTACGGCTACCACCAATGATCCTAATGCGACTAAAGTCATTACACCGGCCCCGGCGCTTCCGGGTTCTACAACTGTTGTTGTCACTGCTGAGGATGCAACAACCCATAAGACTTACACAATCAATTTCAGTCTAGGCCTTAATAATGATGCAACTTTAAGTGATTTGAAGGTTAATGGGACAACGGTAACTGGTTTTAATGCTGCTACTCTAACCTATAATGTGGTTTTGCCGCATAATACAACCGTGGTGCCAACTGTTACGGCAACAACAACCGATGGAAATGCTACCAAGGTTATCACTCCTGCTGTGGCATTACCCGGGACTACTACTGTTGTTGTGACAGCCCAGGATGGAACTACCAGAAAGACCTATTCTATTGTTTTTTCGATTACTCCTGACACGGATGCGACATTAAGTGATCTCAAAGTCAACGGAACTACAGTTGCCGGCTTTGATCCAGCTACCCTTATCTATAATGTAGTATTACCGCATAATACAACCGTGGTACCTACAGTGACTGCAACGACCACAGATCCTAATGCCACAAAAGTAATTACACCGGCAGCCGCTCTGCCGGGTTCAACAACCGTAGTGGTTACCGCGGAGGATGGAACGACCAGGAAGACGTACACGATCAATTTTACTGTCGCTAAAGATACCAATGCCAATTTGAGTGAATTGAAATACAATAGTATTAACGTTCTGGGATTTCAACCAACCACCTTGAATTATAATGTTGTATTACCCTTTGGTACCACCGCGATCCCAGTTGTAACTGCAACAACCGCTGACCCAAATGCAACGAAAGTGATTACACAAGCAGCGTCCGTTTCAGGAACAGCAACCGTTGTGGTCACTGCCGAAGATGGTATTACAACTAAAACTTATTCTATTGTTTTTTCAGTTGCACCTCCATCCAGTGATGCTACTCTGAGTGATTTGAAGTATAATGGTATATCGGTTACCGGTTTTGTCCCTGGAACTACGACTTATAATATCGAGCTTCCTTACGGTACAACAGCAATGCCTGTTATTACTGCTACAACTACTCATGCCAGTGCGACAAAGATTATAACCAATCCTGTTGCATTACCGGGATCCGGTACGGTTCAGGTAACAGCTGAAAATGGGACTACTGTTAGCACCTATACCCTGAATTTCACCGTCATGTTTAAATCCAATGATGCAACCCTTAAGGATTTAACGCTTAATAATACTACCATTCAGGGATTTAATCCGGCTACTTTGGAATACAACCATGTTCTTCCTTATGGATCAACTAATATTCCAACTGTTAATGGTGTAACGAATCATGCTCAAGCTACTAAGGTCGTTGTTCAAGCTAACACTATTCCTGGCACGGCAACAATTGAAGTAACAGCAGAAAATGGCATTGATAAGAAAACCTATAGGGTTAACTTCACTATAGGGTTGAATACCGATGCTACCTTGCAGGATCTGCGTTATACAACTATACCGATACCTGGTTTTTCCCCTGGAATTTTGTCTTATACAGTTACCCTCCCATTCTCAACCACAGCTATGCCAGATGTTACAGCAACTGCGACTGATGCACACGCATCGCTGCAGATTACTCAAATTACTACTATCCCTGGAACAGCAACAGTTAGAGTAACTGCTGCTGATGGAACGACCGTACTTACCTATTCGATTTTGTTTGTCCGGGGTAATCCATCTACTGATGCATCTTTATCCAAAATTCGGATCGACGGTCAGGATTTGGAGGATTTTGATCCAACAACAAATAGTTATTCAATCACGTTACCATGCACCTATACCGGGCTTCCAATAGTCACTGCAGTAACAACTAATGAATTTGCAACTTTCACTGTTGTTAATATAGCAGCTTTCCCAGGTACTGCTACTATTACAGTAATAGCCCAGGATGGAATTACTAATCAGATTTATCATGTAACATTCAGTAAAGATGAATGCAGTAGTGATGCCAGCTTAAAAGATTTAAAAGTTGACGGTCAAACGGTTACAGGGTTTAATCCCACCACTTTAACTTATGAAATCGTTCTTAACAGAGATGTCACTGTGCCTCCAACGGTCATAGGTACCCCGAATGTTGAAGGAGCGACTGTCGAGTATAAAGCTGCAACTGGCATTCCGGGAACTACTGAGGTAACTGTTACAGCTTCGGATGGCACAACAAAACGGGTATATAAAGTGGCATTCAGGCATAAATCCAATGAAGCTGGTTTGGCTAGCATTACCATTACCGGGGATATTACGATTACCTGCCAGGATGCTGTCCTGAATTATACACGCTCAGGGGTTACTGATACAAAAACGGAACCGGAAGCCACTTGCATTATGAAAGATGTCAATGCGACTAATGTGGTTACACGACAATTAGATTTGGCAGCCGATGGGTGGTGCAGGAAAGCAACTTTTACCATAGTTGTTACTGCTGAAGATGGAACCACTATAAAGACTTACACAGTAGTCATAAATTATGCCATGACCGGAATTAGTGATAATCTTCTGTCTGCTGAGATGCAGGTTTATCCAAACCCTTCATCAGGGCAATTTGAGATTGCTTATATAAATGATCGGTCAATTGATGCGATGCTAGAAATAAAGATCATGGAGATTACAGGCAGGGTGGTTTACAGTATGAATATCGGCAGGGGAAGTTCGGTAACGAAAGTCCCAATCGATCTTCCTGATTGTCACTCTGGACTGTATTTTATTCAGGTCAGATGTGGAGAAGAAAAGCTAGTTCAAAGACTGGTTATCAATTAAATCATATTACCAATTGAAAACAACTTGGAAAATGAAAACCATAATATTTGTATCAGTTTTAATTGTGTCGAGTTGTTATTTTGTAAACGGACAACAGCTAAACAGCGCGTCACAGAACTCCGTACAACCGTCGGCTCAACAGGTTGACCGGGTTAAGTCGGCTTTGGTCGCAGCTAAAATTGATCCTGCTGCTTATGAATTCTCCGGTCAGGTAACGGCAACCGTGTACCTGAATGGGCAAAATTTTGATTCGCAAGATTTTTGCCTCTACTCGGTGGTCAGAGGTCAGGTACGGGGAATCAGTCGTGGCTTGTGGTTTGAGCCCGGGAAAGAGTGGGTTCATAATCACCTTACATACAGCAATGCGGCCAAAGGGGATACTGTCCGGTTTAGGCTTTTTGATTCTAAATCCGGTTCATGGTATGAGTTTGATGAGTTTGTGGTTTTCAGTACTGATATGCTGATCGAAAACGCGGTTCATCCATTTAAGCTTCAAAACGCTTCTTTGATTAAGACTGATGCTTTGAGTCTTGAGGCCTCTTTAGATGTTTTTCCAAATCCAGCCTCCTATATTGCCACTATCCGATATTCGATAACTGCCGACCAGCCTGTGGTTATACAGGTGATCGACTATACAGGCCGGGTAATTCAGGAACTTGATGCGGGAAGGCAGACAATGGGTGAGCACCAGATGGAATTTGACACACACAGTCTGGGGCTGGGTATCTATTTTTTAAGGTTAAAAAATTCCCAGTTAGCCAGTAAACAGATGGTGGTGGTGCATTAAGAGCAAGAATCATAACAAGTAAAGAACGGGGCAAGTCCTTTCAGGAGTCTTGACCGAACCTGCTGCCGGATTGAAGATGCATTTAGAAAGAAAAATAATTCTTAAGAAACAAACTTAAATTTGTTAACCCGTGGTCAGAAATCGGTGAGTACTTTATACAGAGTGATCGCCTTCTTCAAGAAAAGATGATAAAAACTGAAAAGTGGCGAGGAAAATTACCATTTTAGTATTATTGATCAGCTTATCGGTATCCTTAATAGGGCAAGCCCTACCAAATGTTGTAGATAATTCAGCATTGTTCTCGCCAGTAAGAGGACAGCAGGTTCTCAATAATTGCACGCACTTTTCCTTGATTTACTACCTTAAATCATATATCTGGAACCGCCATTACAATAGAGATCCAAATCTTGAAGAGAATCAGTTCTATCACAATTTTGTTTGGAATCAAAACGGGGATCCTATCCAAAACTATTCTAGTGAAGATATGGCAGTAGTGTTTATGAGACGGCTCGGTTGTGGAACTATAGCTGATATGCAACAGAATGAGCAAAGCCCGGATATCTTTCCTTCACAGGAGGCAAGGGATAGAGCCCTCAGATATAAATCGAAATCTCTTCAATTTGTGGACATCGGTGATGCAGATTCTATTACAAATCGAAGGATACTTGACGCTCTTAGAGACTCTTTGAATAAAGGTATATGCTTTACAATGTCTTTCAGGGTTTTTGATCATCTATTTGACATTTCAAAAGTAAATCCTGAGTTTGACAGTTGATTTTTGTAATGATTTTATTACCAATATATTACAGAGGTCGCAAGTGGCGTGTGTCACTACATTTCGAGCTATCTGAGCAATATTTTGGGTGGTGTTTTTATATGTAGAACCTGTAAAAGTTTTTGAGCATTTGCAGGGATATCAGTCCGCACCCAAATGGTCTGGTCGTATATCTTAACCGGGATCGCCAGTACTGAGTTTAATTCTTCGAAGGCCAAGGCCGCCGTTAATGGCCGGCTGTCTATGGTTTTATCCAGGCTGGATTTGGATTCCATCATTTCTCTATGAGCGCGAAGTTCTTTCGTAACATAGGCTTCACAAAGATAGGCCAGGAAGCAGATCATCAGGTGTCCGACGATCCGGTGATCCGACCAATGAAAGATCGGCCTTGCTTTCAGGGTTCCCTTCAGCTCGCCAAAGGAATCTTCGATTTTCCAAAGCTGTTTATAATGGTGCACGATTTCGATAGCCGACAGGGTGCTGACATTGGTGATGATACCAAAGAACCCGTCCTTACGGGCTTCCTCATCAATCGCTTTCTGGTTCAAAACCGGCTCAGCATCCTGAGCCAAAATCAGATACTTTTTATAGTTCGTGTTGGTCACGAAGTTGCGAGTTTTGTTCTTAGACTGGGAGAGCTTCTTTCGGATTTTACTCAGAATATCCTCACGGGCTTTGGCATCCCGCTCGGCACGGGAGAGGGACCAGGTAATGATGCATCGGTCCGATCCGTGATGGGTCTCCCAGATCGCCAGCTCCTCGCTGATGAACACATACTTCTGTAAATCATAATACTCCTTCTGTATGGCTTTGCCCAGCACACCGATTTTTAAGCCTACGATAAACTCACCCTCACTCTTTCGGATATGATCCAGGTTCCGGGCCGAGAAGAGCCCCCGGTCGGCGATGAAGATAAACCGGCGAACGGCAAACTGCTGTTTCATCCGGTCGACGATCCCATCTAGGGTCTTGCCTTCAAAGGTATTCCCCGGGTGAACTTCAAAGCTAAGAGGCATGCCGTCCGTATCCGTCAGGAGGCCAAAAACAAGTTGAGTGCAGTCAGTTCGCATCTCTTTGCTATAGCCATATTTGCGGAGGTTGCCCAAGTCTTCCCGCGTGCTCTCAAAGCGAAGGGTGGTCAGATCGTAGAGTACCACATCAACCTGGATGCTAAACAAATCTTTTTTAAACCGGTACAGCGATTGTTCGATCTCCTCCTTATGGGTGGCCAACAAGTCCAGGCTTCGATACAGATGCTGAAGGGGAAGGTCATGGTCAACCATACCCGGGTACAGTCTTTCCATCCACCGGTCGTGAAGAGCCAGCTTGGAAACGGGTTTAATAAAACGAGAAGCGATCAGGGTAAACAACACTTTCTGAATATCCATGGTTATTCGGTCATGTTGTTGCACGATGTTTTCAATCACCTGGTTGATACCAAGTTGATCCATCAACCGGTCCAACACCAGCAGGGAACCATACACATAAGCGGTTTCAATATCAATATGTTTGGCCAGATCCAGCACTGGGATGGTGTCCAGGTGCTTGTTAAGAGCTGCTGCCACTTTCTCCAACATCCCGTCTTCAACTCGTCCGAGTGATAGCAATAGGCGCTGACGTACCTTCCCGCCTTCACGATATGACTCGACCAAATGGTAATAGGCGTCACCTTTTCTGTTCTTGGTTATGCGAACAAACATGAGTTCTGTTTTTACACGACACTAAAATAAATGCAAAACCAATACAATCAGCTATTAACAATCACTTTGTTAATAAATACGTCCACTACATTTTGAAAAAATCGAATGATTCTAAAGAACCATATTTCAGTATATCAACGACTTATGATATGGAAAAATCATCGAAAAAATACTGAACTGTCAAACTCGGGATACAGGTCGGGTTATCCAGGAACTAGATGCGGGAAGGCAGACAATGGGTGAGCACCAGATGGAATTTGATACACACAGTCTGGGGCAGGGCATCTACTTTTTACGGTTGAAAAATTCCCAGGTGGCCAATAAACAGATGGTGGTGGTGCATTAGATCACAGATTCATTTTCGCATGAATACTCCATCCGTATCTTGCTCCCATCTGATATTTGCAGAGCGGTTGGTGGCAAAAATGTCCATGCGGCCGTTGTGGTCAATGTCCTGAATTCTAATGCAATTCACATCTCCTTCTTCAATAAATACTTCATTAGCCGGTATGTAGTGGTTGGTTACGTCTGAAAAAGAATATAAATCCTCCTCGCTTTTGAACAAATTTATATACCATTTTTCTTCAGCACGCGTTGTCACCAGGATTTCAAAAATTCCGTCTCTATCAACATCAACAAAGTCTAAATCTATCGCTAAATGGCTATTTTCCTGCCTGGGTATTCGAGTTATTTTATCCTCGCTAAAAGAAAAATCATGGTTCCAAAAAATTTTAATAGTATCATTAACAAGTGTCAAATGGTTACCATGGCCTTGACAAGTAATTAGGTCTACTTTATTATCATTATTAATATCCATTAATTCTGCACACCCAACAGCACCCAGGTTAGCAATAGATAATGGCTGAACTGAAAAATCCTCATCGCGGTTGTTAATGATAATTTGATTATTTCCATTTCCGGCAAATGCCAAAACGTCTATATCTCCATCATTATCAATATCTCCTGAGGCACCCGCATACCAAAATCCTGGCTCCAGCAATTCTATTTTATGAAAACCGCCATTCCCTTCACTCAGGTTTAAATTGCAAGGTTCTAGAATAGCAGGCTCTCCGGGTATATTATCAATCGCAACTAAAGAGAAAATATCAGGCAAGGAATCATTATTAAAATCACCAGTTAATAGCTTTACTCCTGTGAGTGGAGGGATTCTCAGATTCGTTTTTAGAAAGGTATTATTTATTTGTTTATATAGGACTAGTGAATGCTTGTATAACAAGCTATCCTGATCCGCACATATTAAATCCTCAAAACCATCTCCGTTATAATCAATTTGAGTATATGAAGCCTGAAGTAATATGCAACAACGTTCATTTTCATAGGGAGAGCGAAGGATCTGGTCATCTGTGATCCATTCCAAGTAATTAGACAACTCATATGAAGTTTTCAGGTAATTCCTGCAGTTTCCATCCCTTTTGACATTGAGTTTGCTGGTGGTACACTGATTCCCTACAGTTGCTTTGATATCGACCACTCCGGCGCCGTATGCCTTGATTCCACCCTGTTGGTCAATCCGGCCAGTTTGGGGATCATTGCTTTCCCAAATGCATTGAATACCCGGGATTGGATCACCCTTGTCATCCAGTACTTCTCCAAGTGCCTGTGCTTCTTCCCCAACCCTGATGGCATCGGGGGTTATGGTTACCCTGATATCCGAAAATGTAAGCGTACCTGTCTGGAAAGTCTGTTGATTTCCAAACGTCGTTCCGCCATTATGCTTAGCATAAGCCCTCACGTAATAGGTACTTTGGGGAGCTAAAGTTTTGATCATATGAGTAAATGAAGCGCTTTGGGCTGTATCAGCCAGACAATAATCAAGAGTTGTCGGACTGGGCTTCAAGGACCAGCATACCCCCTGTTCGTGTATTTTATACCCGCCTTCATTATCAATCTCACCTCCGGCTACTGCAGTTGTGGCAGTAATAGAACTGACCGATCGGGTCGTAATATCGGGAGCCTGAGGCCTGGGAAAGGTGAGCACGGAACTATGAGTGGTTTTTATCATAAACCCATCAGAAGGATTCATCTGGTTTAACTCTCCAAACCATCCATAACCATCATAATAACTGCTGGAAAGGGTTTGGTTCTTCACATAATCACCCTGAGTAGGATTTAAGCTTTTCAGGGCCTGGTCCATGGCTAAAGGAGATTGAGCAATAACTCCTCTCCAATTCCAACCCTGGTTTAAATAGGCGGAATGGTCGGCCGGGTCGATCCAGTTTCCGGAATAACGCAGTGTATCGGATTCTTTTAGTTTGATCTTATAGGTTTCACCTGCTTGAAAGGTTTGAAGGTCACCAAACCAACCATATCCTTCATAAAAGGTTGCAGAAACGGTCTGGTTTTTAATGTAGTCTCCGTTTGATTTTTGTAATCCCAACAAAACATTTTGGATTGACATTTCTGCAACCTGAACTGGTAAGCTGAACCAGGTCCAACCGGCATTCAAAGGCTTGATGATATCCTCACCGCGGAGAGACAAGGCATCCTCAACGACAGCACCAATCGGGGTGGTAACCGTCAGTTTTTCCAGTTCGATCGGTCCGGGACAGATAGCCAGTATTAATGAATCTGAACACTGATAGATATTTGCTGTATCCTTGTTCAGCAATACTGAAGTGGCTTCAATCAGATGTTTTCCGGAAATCTCAATTGCATCGCCTGTTTGAAGTGACAGGTTTGAAACGGAAGTTACCGTTGGTCTTAATAATTCATCAATTGATATATTCCTTTTATTAATGAGGGCATTGATTGTACTATCGTTGGATATATATACTATATCAACCAGCTTGTCACCATTGATGTCGGCTACAAATGGCTTCCCATAAGGTTTCACTTTTGGCAGAAATTCGTCTGCCTTGACAAATACTGCGTTCCCGATGTTTAGGTATAGCTTTAACCCATAATTCGCATCCGACAGAATTAAGTCGATACATCCATCGCCATTCATATCAACTGGGGAAATGGCATTTATTCCTGAATTGTAACTCAAATCCTGAGATGGCATTTGAAGGGTTGCATCATAGAACGTTCCATCCATATTGCTAATTATCAGCTGAATTCCTCTTTGCGACCAATTATCGTTCCGACTTAAGGCAACGAAATCTTCCCACCCATCACCATTGAAGTCTGAAGCGGTAATAGAAATAGTATGCCAATAAGGCGCCCCAATCTTAGTTGGAATAACCTGTTCATATGAGTAGTTAAAATTTCCTACTCCATCGTTTATCAGTAAAACATAGTCCTTGACATCGGTACCCTGCTCACTTCCCAAGATTATATCAAAATCTTTGTCTTGCTCAATATCGATAAAACAGGAAGCGCTGAATCCGGGAGAACGTGATGTTCTCAACTGGGCAATTTCGATCGGTAACCTAAGACTATCTCTTGTAAAAACACCTAAGCTATTGTTTATATAAATTCTCGGGGCAAAAGGATCTTGAAAAAGAATATCTTCATCCCCATCCTGATCAACATCCGCTGAACTTACACAGATTTCTTGACCGGAGTAATGAGGAGTGAAATCTCTATAAAATAGAGACAGATTTTCCATTGTTCGGTCAATTAATCTGGAATTGTTCTGGACTAAAAGATGACTTTGTGCCGAAGCTGATTTCTGAGACTCTTCCCATAAATCAGCCATAAACAGATCGTTTAGTCCGTTCTTATCAAAATCCCCGGACAAATATCCAGTAATTTTGGTCGTTTGTGGTGAGCCATTTATGAATACCTTTTGACTGGCTTCAATAAAGTTGCCTTGTCCATCGTTTTCAAGTGCTACCAAATTTTGTAATGACAAGGTATTATCCAGAACATCTCCTATCAGATCCTTATCTCCATCTGTATCAAAATCAATTAATGTAAAACCATGGAGTTTACTGGTTAATCCGGAGTATTGCTTAACCTCGAATGTTCCTCCATTCTCCAGGTTATTGATTTTGATCCAATCCGGATCATTACTGTCTGTTTTTGAAGTGGTTCCTAATTGCAAATGGTACTGGTTATTAGAATAGTCATTAGCGATTTGACCTATTCCTTCATTTAATTTCCAATATGCTACCAGGCCTTGTTCAGACCCTGTAATAACCTTTACTGCATTTGCTTTAATTTCGTCCCCAGATAATGTCCGGTTCCATACCCGAACTTCTCTCATAGCGCCGCTGAATCCCGATTGTACCTGGCATCCTGGCCAGTTCCCTCCACCAATTGCAAAGTGAGTGGTATCAATTTGCGGAATTCCTGGACTTGATTGAGAATCAACTTCTTTCCCATTAATATATAGCTTCATTTGTCCGCTTCCAACTGTTGCTGCGATATGAGACCAGGTATTCAACTCAACTGACTCAGTACTTTGAACTGTATTCTGCATGCCGGACTTTCCTGTGGACTGAGCAAACAAGATCTGCCGGCCATTACCAACAGTCTCGATGCTATAATGACGGTTTGGATAACCCCCTGAGCTTATAGTACGGCCCAGTATCAGTCCTCCGGCAGAGTCTTCCATATAAATCCATGCTTCCATCGTAAATGATGCACCAAGGTCGAGCTTCTCTACATTCGGTGCGATCGCGATTTGATTGCCTGAGAATCGAAGGACATAAGTTTGAGCTGGTGGGCTAAGGGTTTGTTGTCCATTTGCTATGGACATTGATGAAATAAAGGTGATAAATAGGATTATCTTGTAACTGCTAAAAGATCTCATAATTTCTCTGTTGGTTTAGCCCCCTATTAATCGGACAATTTTCAATTCTGTATTAAAAGTAAGAAAAGTTTTCATAAAGTTGTATCAGCAAGGAACAACTGAAGGTGATTTTTGCACCGATGGTTGTTGGAGTGCTTCGGGCCCGGACACTTCTTTTTGTACATTTTTCTGAGTATCGA
>JAQVSH010000305.1 GCA_028700615.1 Bacteroidales bacterium | reverse complement strand
GTTGGCAATGATGTCTTCCAGAATCGGAATGGCTTCGCTGTATCTCCCGGACTGCATATACAATTGAGCCAGATAGGCCTTAGCAGCCCAGAGGGTTGCACGTCCATTGTCGTTGGAGGGCCAGCGTCCTGGCAGCAGGGTGATGGCTTCTTTCAGCATATCCTCTGCATACTGGTAAATGGTGGCCCTGGGGCTTCTGGCCTGCATCTGGTTTTCCAATACTTCTTCGTAGGTTCTGTAAAGGGGTACCGCGCCGTACAAAGCTGCCAGGTGGTAATAAATGAATCCCTGGAAGAACCGTGCTTCTCCAACGAAATAGCTTTTCTGGGTCTGTTCTTCGGTTTTTTCCGGATTCCATGCATTCAGAACGCTGATGGCAAAATTGGCACGGTGTTGAACCTGGTACAGATATCTCCAGAGCAGGGTAAGATATCCGTTGTCAGGTTGGAAGGAATAGTTACACATAACCCGGTTTTCACCCAACATGGCATTGGTGGGTTCTACTTCGTTGCCGAGCATGTCAAGGTAAAAATACCAGTCCCTGGCGAAAAGGCCCTGATGCATCAGCCCCGAATAGATTGCGGTGGTCACGCCTTTGTATGTGGCAGCGGAGGCTCCGTCAAAATAGGTATCGGCACTGTATGCGGAAGGGTTGGGCAGGTCCAGAAAATCGGTGTTACAGGAAGATCCTCCGAGTAAACCGAGTACCGCAGTGATAAGAATTATTTTTTTCATAGACTTTGCATTTTTTGAGATTCATACTTTTACAACGAGAGCTGAACACCGAACACATAGGTGTGGGGCACCGGCGTTGTCAGGGTAGCCTCCAGGTTCCGGGTGGTCACTCCCTGGCTTCTGATTTCAGGATTGAATCCTGAGAATCCGGAGACGGTGAAGAGGTTTTCTGCCGTGAAATAAACCCGGAGGTTGGAGATATAGCTGCCACTGATTTTCCTGAGGGTGGCCTCGGGAAGAGTATATCCCAGTGTCAGGGCTTTCATACGGAGGTAGGATCCATCTTCGATCCAGCGGTCTGAAGCGATGTAGTTTTGAGAAGGGGCATTGATGTCCGCCCTGGGTAAGGTCGCAGCATAGTCTCCTTCATATTTCCAGCGGTTCAATACAGCCGTGGTGTGGTTACGGGCATTGTTCATGTTTTCATACCAGCACTTTTCCACAAAGAAGATCTTTGCTCCCAGGGATCCGTATAAATTGGCCCGAAAATCAAATCCCTTGTATGCCAGGTCAACGGTTAGGCCTCCGATCCATTTGGGCATCCCATCGCCCAGATAGGCGCGGTCGTCGTTGGTGATCTTGCCATCTTCGTTGAGGTCTTTGTATTTCATATCTCCTGCGGAAAGGGTGGTATTGTACTTGGCGTTGTATGCCTGGGCTTCTTCCGTGGTATAGAGGATGCCATCCGTTTTCCGGCCGAAGAAATAACCGATCGGATAACCTACTTCAGTACGGGTCGTATATCCCCCGACTCCCTGATGGCTGCCGCCCTGGATGGGTTCGCCGGCGCCAAGGGATTCTACTACGTTTTTGTTGTAGGAAGCGTTGGCGTTCACAGAATAGCTGAAATCTCCGACCTGGTCTTTCCAGGTAACCTGGATTTCCAGACCACGATTGGAAACCGAAGCCGCATTGGTGGTTTTGGCTTCATATATACCGGTGGAATAGGCTAACGGAATGCCGATCAGAATGTCATTGGTCAACTTGTCATAGTAGTCCATGGTGACATACAATTTGTTGTTGAGGAACCCGGCATCAATCCCTATACCTGCCGTTCTGGTTTCTTCCCAGCGGATGTCAGTGGTCGGTACGGCCCTGACGGTAATCCCCTTCTGCAACATGGAAATGTCGTTTGTGTAGCCGGTTCCGTAGACGCCGGTGGGATCATAGGGCGATACATTGGTTCCGAAAGGGTACCGTACATTGTTGGATCCTCCGCTGTAGAGATTGGCCATGTACTGGTATGCGTTGATGTTGTCGTTCCCGACAATACCCCAGTTGGCGCGAAGTTTCAGGGAAGAAATCCAGGTAATGTCCTTCATGAAATCTTCTTCGTTAATTTTCCAGGCTGCCGCGAAGGAAGGGAAATACCCCCAGCGGTTGGCGGGAGCAAACCGATAGGAAGCATCCGCCCGGAAATTGGCGGTCAGAAGATATTTGTTGTTGAAAGTGTAATTGATACGTCCGAAATAGGAGAGGCTCGCCTGGTGCCATGCTCCGGATGAGTTAATGGAACTGGAGGAACCATAAGTCGGCAACAATACGTTAAAATTGGTGAATCCTGAAGAGGTCACTCCCAGGTTTCTTCCCCACTGGTTCTTTTCATAACTGATCCCGGCAACCGCAGCAAATGCATGTTTTCCGAATGTCTGATTGTATGAAAGATAATTTTCATATTTCGGATAGCGGGACATTGTGTACGATTCGTTCAGGTAAGGAGCCGTCTGGGTGTTTTGAAAATACGATTCCACACTGTAATCCAGGACATGACTGTAAGAATTTTCATACTGGAACTGAGAACGGAAAGACAGGATATCCTTCATAAGCCAGAGTTCTGCGTAGAACTGAGCTGCAATGCGGGTTTCATCGTTCAGGTAGGTTCTTGAGGCAATTTCTGACATGGGGTTGCCCTGGTTGTTGAAGTGGTAGGCATTGGTCCCGAAAGAGTAAAAATGTGGGTTGGGGCTGTAGCCGGGTGCCAGGTATTTGTTGTCAATATCCACAACCGGTCGGTTTGCCGGGTTCATCATCAGAGAGTTGAGGCTTCCGTCCACTCCGTCATTCTTGTCGAATCGAACCATGATGTTGTTCCCGAATTTCAGATAATCGTTGAACAATTTGTAATCATTGACCAACTTGATCGTATATCTTTTCATGCGGTAAGTACCCCTGGTTGACTCCTGGTCATTGTACCCTGCATTGAAACGGTAGGTAACTTTATCCGTTCCGCCGGAGATACTCAGGTTGTGCTCCATGATGGTGGCATTGCGGAAAAGGGCCCCGTACCAGTCCCCGTTGTCCTGACGGGCATAGGTCATGTTGTCGGGGTCAAAGAAAGTAGTATAGACTCCGTCACCGGCAATTCCCACCGCGGAAGTGGGATCCCAGTGGCCTGTAGACTGGTTGTA
>JAQVSH010000304.1 GCA_028700615.1 Bacteroidales bacterium | reverse complement strand
GGCCGGATGTGTACAAGATCTGGACTACAGGTATCCCAATAAGAGACTTTATGTATTCCAAGTTAATTTCACCTTTTAAATAACAAACGGATATGAAACATTTGTATAAATATTTTATTGTTGCGCTTTGCTTAGGCATGCTTCCAGGTTGCGATCTTGACATTGCCCCGTCGGATTCCCTTACCGGAGATCAGATGGCTGAATCTCCCAGCGGGCTTCAGGATATCATAAACGGTTGTTATGCCGTTTTGAAAGACGACCAGGAAGGTCAATCCAGCAACTGCTGGTACCTGAGACAGTATTTCCAGATGAGCGATTTCTCTTCGGACGATATCGTATACGGCCATGAAACATCGGACAACCTGAACATGATTTTCAGATATGACGACCGTGACTCGGGTCTGGAGAATTTAACCAGCTTCTGGATCAATAACTATAAGGTTATCTATTCTGCTAACGTGGCGCTCGATATTGCCAGCAGAAAAGAAGCTTCGGCAGAGGTGGATTATATCAAGGGAGAAGCCCTCTTCCTGAAAGCTTTTGCCATGCATAACCTGGTAAGACTGTACGCCAAACCGTATTCCGCAACCAATTCATCCACACCCGGTATTATTCTAAGAGAAAGCAACATAGACACCGATAATAAGGCAAGAGCTACCGTAGGAGAAACATACGAATACATCCTTCAATGCCTTACTGAGGCCGAAACGCTCATGCAGGGAGCTGAATCGTCGCGTAGCAGCAGTAAAGGCTTTGCTTCGCTGGGAGCCGTTCAGGCCATGCTTTCCAGGGTATATCTCTACATGGGAGACAACCAGAAGTGTATTGAATATTCCACCAAGGTGATAGAAAGCGGTAACTATGCGCTGGAAACTCCGGAATCATTCCCTACTTATTTCCGCAATGCTCCGCAACGTGACGAAACCATCTGGTGTGTCATCATGATTTCTGCAGACAATCAACAAAGCGCTTCGCTGGCTTCCATGATCATGTCAGGTGAAGGCTGCTGGGCAGAAGAAGGTTATACCCGCGGGCTGCTCGAAGACATGGGCATGGGAACCGAGCTTGTTAATTTTGATTCCCGTTTCTCTTTTCTTATGGAACCTATCCAGAAAAACGGGCTGACACTTTATCCCTGTTCAAAACACTCCTGGCAGGACGGTGAGATCACATCCATTTCCCCCGTTATTTTACGCTTGTCGGAAATGTACCTGAACCGGGCCGAGGCTTACGCTAAGACTTCCCAGACAGACAAGGCGCTGGCCGATGTCAACGAAGTCCGTTCACACCGCATAAATGCCTCGGGATGGAATGAATTCCTTTATACTACAGCCGATTTGAGCGGTACACCCATTGTGGACCTGGTTCTTAAAGAAGCACGCGTTGAATTCAGTTTTGAAGCCCACCGTTTCTACGACCTTATGAGAAACGGAAAAGATATTGTCAGAAACTACTGGGGATTCCATATTCTGACCTACACTCCCGGTCAATCCACTGCTACGCTGCCCGGTTTGAATACTCAGGGTGTATTTACCCCCAATAATTACGACAGGCTTATTTTCCCCATACCCAAGCAGGAAGTTGGAAATAATCCTTTGTGTGAACAAAATCCCGGTTATTAATATATACTAAGATGAAGACAATCAAATTATCAGGCCTTATTGCCTTAACTGTACTACTTCTCTCTTCATGCGTGCATTTGGGGGATCTCAACCTCGATCCCATTCCCGATATAGCTTTTTCGGTAGAACATAACGGGCTCACTCTGACCTTTGCATCCACTACAGCCAATACATCGGATGTCAAGTGGAAAACAAGCGACGGTGGTGCAGAATCCGGTGAAACCATGACGCATACATTCCCCGAACCCGGTACATACTGGATTGAAATGTCCGGAACGTACGAGGGTGTACCTCAGACGGTTTCCACAAAAATTCTTGTGGCAAAACCCGCTAAAGTGAGTATGACCGACGGTACCGTGGCTGACTGGGAAAAAGTGACTTATCCTGACTTCCAGTTAACCGGTTCCGAACCCGGCTCACCCATTCAAAAAGTTAAAATAGACTACGATGCCAATTATGTATATTATTACATGGAATTGGATGTTACTGCAAATCCTTTAGCTGACGAGTACTCTCATATCCTTTCTGTCAGGATTGACTCGGACGACGATACCAGTACCGGCATGTCTACCGGCGGGGTAGGTGCGGAATATCTGATGGAAGGGAATGTGTACGAAGGCGGCTGGTATGATTTCTATAAATACTCTGCTGCTGATGATGACTGGTCATATATTGAAGACGCCGATTTCTACGAAAAAGGTATTGTGATAGGTCACCGTGAAGTAAAGGATAACATCATGAAAGTAGAATGGGCTTATTCAAGAAGCATTTTCGGAATCACTTACACATCTTACTCTTTCTACATGAAAGCCTACGACAGTGACTGGTCAGATGCCGATATTGTATACTTCAACGGATCCAAGGCCATTCATATAGCAATGGACAAAAAACAATAATCATGAAGTTATATACTCATACTACTTTATTATTTATTCTTATTCTCCTGACAGGATGCCAGACGGCATCCTGTCAGGGGGATTCCTATAATCCCAATGACCCGGCTCAGTTAAGACTGGCGGATTATCATCCTCAGTCTGTGTTTAATATTCCAGTAAATGAGTTGCAACAGGCAAAATATACTGTAATTGACATGCACTCACATGCCTATGCAGAGACAAAAGAAGAACTTGAAGCATGGGTAAAGGCAATGGACGCAAACAATATAGAAAAAGTGATTGTACACACTGGCGCTTATGGTGAAGAATTCGACCGGCTGTACGATCTGTATAAAGGTGTGTCCGACCGTTTTGAAATGTGGTGCGGTTTTGATATGACGGCCTGGGGCACGCCCGAATTTCCGGCCCCGGCAGTTGCCGAACTGGAACGTTGCTTCCGTAAAGGGGCAAAAGGAGTAGGAGAACTCAGTGACAAGGGCCTGGGTGAAATAGTATCCCGTAAGGTAAAAGAGCCGGGATTGCATTTTGACGACGATCTGTTTGTTCCACTATTTACAAAATGTGCCGAGCTGGGTATGCCCGTGAATATGCACCTGGGCGATCCCATATGGATGTACGAGCCCATGG
>JAQVSH010000303.1 GCA_028700615.1 Bacteroidales bacterium | reverse complement strand
TAAACTGGGAGCTAATGACTTTATTCTTAAACCCTGGGATAACGCCAAAATGATAGCTACCGTCACAACAGCCATTCAACTGAACCTTTCCAGAAAAGAAGTCAGTCAGTTGAAAATAAAAACCAACCGGCTAAAAGACGAAATCAACCGCGATCAGCGAAACCTGATCGGAGAGTCCCCTCAGTTGATGCGGGTGCTCAGTATGGTAAGCAAGGTGGCCAAAACCGATACCAATGTATTGATTACCGGAGAAAATGGAACGGGAAAAGAATTGATAGCCAGAGAAATACATAGACTATCACAGAGAAGCCGGGAGATTCTGGTGAATGTGGACATGGGCGCCATCAGTGAAACATTATTTGAAAGTGAATTGTTCGGACATATGAAAGGATCGTTTACCGATGCCAGGGAAAACCGTCCCGGAAAATTTGAGACCGCCGATCATGGCACGCTCTTTTTGGATGAAATCGGGAATCTTTCATTTCACCTGCAGGCAAAATTACTGGCGGCGATTCAAAACCGGGAAATTACCCGCATCGGATCCAACAAGCCGATCCCTGTGGAGATCCGTCTGATCTGTGCTACCAATAAAAATTTGTCCCGGATGGTTTCCGACGGACTTTTCAGGGAAGACCTGTTATACCGTATTAATACCATTCAAATAGAAGTTCCGGCATTAAGAGAAAGGGGAGAAGACATCCTTCTCCTGACCGATTTTTTCCTAAATAAATACTCAGCTAAATACGAAAAACAGGGCTTGAAGATTAACCAACAGGCCCGGGAAAAATTGATGAATTACCCTTGGCCGGGGAATATTCGGGAGTTACAGCATACCATAGAAAAGGCTGTGATTCTCAGTGAAGGTCCGGTATTAAAGACTGAGGACTTTTTTTTCAGGCCTCTGATTGCCAGCAAAGAAGAGGAATCGGTGTTGAAAATTGAAGAAATGGAAAAACGGATGATCGCAATAGCTCTTGAAAAAAATGATAACAATATGAGCGCTGCTGCAGATCAACTGGGAGTATCCCGGCAGACGCTGTACAATAAAATCAAAAAATATCGGCTATGATCAGCATATCCTATTCCAGGTCGATTTTGTTCCGGTTACTTGTTATTATAACTCTTGCCATAGGTGTCAGCTGGTCTGTTTTTTTACCGAACCATTCCTCCTATATTATTCCCCTGGGTATTTTGCTGATCATCGCAGTATATAGCACTTTTCGCTATTTTAACCGCATCAACCGGCAGATCAGTTATTTTTTCAGTGCGGTAAAAAACGATGATTATACCCTTCAACTTCCCCGAAAAATTAAGGACCCGATCATTGAGGATCTATATCATCAGATGACGGAGGTGAATTTGCAGATTCAAAAAATCCGGATTGAAAACCGTCAGTTTGAACAGTATTTTCAAAGTATGCTTGAACACTCGGCAACCGGAATATTCAGTTTTGACCCCAGAGGTTTTGTCATACATGCCAATTCTGCCTTTCGGATGATGATCGGACGGGATGTGTTCACCCATATCAGCCAGTTGGAACAGATTGACAACAAATTGTACAATACGGTAAGAGACATAAAGCCCTCCGAACATAAATTGGTGGCTTTACCTACCGAACGCGGAACCATTCAGCTTTCTCTCAAGGCGGCTGCCTTTAAAAACGGAGAGGAAGAATTGATGTTGCTCTCTGTGCAGGATATTCACCACGAACTGGATGAGAAGGAACTGGATTCCTGGTTGAAACTTATTCGGGTACTCATGCATGAAATCATGAATTCCATAGCTCCGATCACTTCTCTTTCGGAGAGTCTGGCGGGTTACTTTAAAAAGGAAGGAAAAGTCAAAACACCGGAAGAAATTGATGAAAAAGTAATTTCTACCACGCTCAAGGGGCTGGAGGTGATCCGGGGACAAGGTACCGGACTGATGTCCTTCGTTGAATCCTACCGGAGGCTTACGAGGTTGCCCGCTCCCAACCTTCAGCCTGTACGCATTGCAGATCTGATTGAAAATATCGTAATGCTTTCCAGATCTTTTGATCCGGATTCAGGGGTTCGATTCAGGACCAAGTGTTCAGACCCGGATCTGGAATGGATGGCCGATGAAAAATTACTTACCCAGGTATTAATCAATTTGCTGAAAAACTCGGTTCAGGCATTGTCTGATCGGGAAAATCCCGTGATAGAAATCACTGCAGGGCTGAATTCATCGTCTCATCTGGAAATCTTTGTGAAAGACAATGGGCCGGGCATTCCGAAAGAACTTATGGATCAAATATTTGTTCCTTTTTTTACGACCCGCGAGAGCGGTTCGGGTATCGGGTTGAGTTTATCGCGGCAAATCATGCGTTTACATGGCGGTAGTCTGACTGTGCGTTCTGTTCCTAATCAGGAAACAGTTTTTTGTATGAGGTTTTAAAGGCGATCCATTTTTTTGCAACTTAAAAAAGTATGATAAAATGCACCTTGACTTTAAAAGATTTAACGTAGATTTGAAAAATATCGTTAAACCCTAATTCCCGGATATATTTTAATATATTGATAATCACCCCAGAGTGGATTTTGCGATATACTTTATCATTCATTGAAACTTAAATATTATGGCGAAATCACAAGAAACATGGAACAAAAAAGAATTAACGCAGAAAAAAGAGAAGAAGAGAAAGGATAAAGAGAAGAAACGTCTTGAGAAAAAAGCATCCGGAAAAGAAGGATCTAGTTTGGAAGATATGATTGCTTATGTGGATGAGAATGGGATGATCTCTGATACACCTCCGGATCCAACTAAAAAATTAGTGGTTAAGATAGAAGATATAGAAGTGAGTGTCCCCAGAAGGGCTGAATTAACCGAACAGGATCTCATCAGAAAGGGAGTGGTGTCTTTCTTTAACGACTCGAAAGGATACGGATTCATCAGGGATCTGGATTCACAGGAAAGTATATTCGTTCACATGAACGGCCTGCTCGATTCGGTCAAGGAAGGTGATAAAGTAACTTTTGAAATAGCTATGGGCAAAAAAGGTCCTACTGCTGTATCTGTAAAATTAGTATAAATTTCTCCATGATTCTTTTAGAATGGATGGAACCCTCTAAAAGAAACCGGTTTTGAAAAAATTGAAACAAAAAATATACGGACTGGGAAAAGGTACT
>JAQVSH010000302.1 GCA_028700615.1 Bacteroidales bacterium | reverse complement strand
TGTATTGCAACGTATTAACCCCTCAATTAATGCACCACAAACCCTGATTTTATGTCCTACCAGGGAACTTTGTGTACAAATTGCCGGTGATCTGAATGATCTGGCTAAGTATAAAGAAGGCATCAGACTTCTTCCTGTTTACGGGGGTGCAAGCATTGAAAATCAGATTCAACAACTCAAAAAAGGCGTCCAGATTATAGTAGCCACTCCCGGACGTCTGATTGACCTGATTGGTCGCAGGGCAGTAAAAATCAATGCTGTCAGCCAGATTATACTCGATGAAGCCGATGAAATGCTGAATATGGGTTTTACTGAAAGTATCGACGAGATCCTTTCATTTATTCCCGGAGAACACTCAACTCTGTTGTTTTCAGCCACCATGCCTCCGGCCATAGCTTCTATCTCCAAAAACTACATGAAAAATCCCCGGGAGGTGACCATCGGAACCCGGAATTCCGGGGCCGAAATGGTCAAACATCAGTATTATGTAGTGCACGCAAAAGACAAATACCTTGCATTAAAGCGTATTATTGATTATGCCCCCAATATGTACGGGATTATATTCTGCCGTACCAGAAAAGAGACTCAGGAAGTTGCAGATTTACTGATTAAAGACGGCTATAATGCCGACTCCCTTCATGGAGAGCTTTCTCAGGCCCAACGGGATTATGTAATGCAAAGATTTCGGTTGAAGAATATTCAGCTTTTAGTGGCCACAGATGTTGCAGCCAGAGGACTGGACGTGGAAGATCTCACCCATATCATCCATTATCAGTTGCCTAATGATGTTGAATCTTATACACATCGGAGCGGAAGGACAGGAAGAGCCGGAAAAACAGGCATTTCCATTGCCATTCTGCACCTGAAAGAAAGACATTTGATTCGTCCGATTGAAAAAACGATAGGAAAGACTTTTACGGAAGAAAAGATCCCTACAGGTCAGGATATTTGTCAAAAACAATTGTTTAATCTGATTGACAAGATTGAAAAGGTTGAACAGGATGATTCAGCCATTGCAGAATTTCTTCCGGCCATGATGAAAAAACTGGATTGGCTTAGTAAAGAGGATATTATACGTCGTTTTGTGGCCTTAGAATTTGACCGGTTATTTAACTATTATAAAGACGCCCATGATCTGGACTCCCCGAGAGATCAAAAAAGATCTAAAGATTCCCGTGAAAATGAAGATCGCAATAACAGCAGAAAACCCGAAAAAGGTTTTACCCGCCTTTACATCAATATAGGCAAGCTGGATGGTGCATATCCTAATCATATCATAGGATTAATCAATGAATTTATCCCCGGTAGGAAGATCTATGTCGGTAAAATTGAACTGACAAAGACCTGTTCCTTCTTTGAGGTAGAAGATGGAATAGCAAAATCGGTGATACAGGCTCTGAATAAGGCATATTATTATGATCGCAAAGTAGAAGTGAGAGTTGCTGACGGAATGCCGTCGGGTAAATCCGGAGGACGGGACAGAGGTAGAAAAAAATTTAGAAGCCGCGATAGAGACTAATATTTGTTATACCTATTGATAAATTGTATACCTGCTTTTTGTGGCAGGTATTTTTTTGTCTTTGTGTTTCACATTTGTACTCTGTTTACAAAATAAACAAAGCCAAATTAGGGATTATTTACATAAATAAACGACCACAAAAGATAGTATATCATGTAAAAAGAATCACTTTTGTGACATTTAAAATAAAGCTAAAAATATATATTTATAATGTTATATATCAGTGTTTTATAATGTTTATTATAAGTATTTATTTAATATAAAATTCAATAATGTATCAATAATGTAAAAAAGGGCCTTTTTACGTACAAATATTGATTATTAGTGTTTGATAATCAGTATTTTAATAGATTTATAGGAAGTAAAACATAAACAAGAAGGCGGATTAACGCCTGATATGTTCAATGTATTGGTAATAAAGGAATACATGAATAATTCCTTAATAAATCTGGCTTTTGATTTCATTTTTCGCTGTTTCCTAAATTCACATTTGTACTTTAATTTATTTTACATTTGTTATTTATATTTGATTTACATTTGTGTAATCATAATTTAAGGACATGAATGAACGTATTTTAAAGTTTTTGCAGATAGAAGGCATCAATGCAAAACAATTTGCCTCAGAAATAGGCGTGCTAAATTCAAGCGTTTCCCATGTTTTATCCGGAAGGAACAAACCCAGCTTTGATTTTATACAAAAGATTCTTAACCGCTATAACCATCTCAGTGCAGACTGGCTGATTCTTGGAAAGGGACCGATGCTTAAAGGGAGCATCTCAACTCCGGCTTCTACGACTGCTGTCGCTAAACCAAAGGAAAGTAATCTTTTTTCTCCAGTTTCAGAACCCATTCCGGACGCCATGCTTTCTTCCGTAATTTCAAAAAATGAATTATTGGATAAAAGAACTGATTCATTGGAAGATAAACCACAAGGTGATACCGACCGGTTTGCCCATTTGGCGGTTTCTCATTCCAAAAAATCAGTAGAAAAAGTCATGATATTTTACGCAGACAAGACTTTTTGTGAATATACTCCCGAGGCCGGTGAAAATAATTACTGATACCGGCGACTGATAGCCTTATTTTAATTTATTTTTGCAGCAAAATCACTTTCATGTACAAAAGGCTGTTTCGTCCCTTATTTTTCTTATTTTCTGCCGAACAGGCACATCATCTTGTGACATCGGGCTTACGGTTTGCACGCTGTATTCCGGGTTCAGAATGGCTTTTTCATGCCCTTTTTGATGTAAAGCATCCTTCTCTGGAGAGAGATCTGTGGGGACTTCATTTTAAAAATCCGGTGGGCCTTGCAGCAGGTTTTGATAAAAATGCCACATACATTGAAGAATTATCTTTACTGGGATTTTCTTTCATTGAAACAGGCACGGTAACCCCTAAAGCGCAGCCGGGTAATCCAAAACCAAGATTATTTAGACTAAAAAAGGATAAAGCCCTGATTAACAGGATGGGTTTTAATAACCATGGGGCTGAGAAGGCGAAATCGTCACTTCAAAAACAGTCCCATTCGCAATGTGTTATCGGAGGAAACATAGGCAAAAACACAGCCACTCCTAATCATAAAGCGCCTGAGGATTACGGGATGGTGTTCAGAACACTCTATGATCAGGTA
>JAQVSH010000301.1 GCA_028700615.1 Bacteroidales bacterium | reverse complement strand
AGCACTCGTTTTTCTGGTTTGTTTTACAGGCTGTTATTCAGAAAAAATACTCATTATTACCGACATCGGTCTCGACGTAGATGATGCACTGGCTATCCATATGATATTCACTCACGAGCCCAGTTCAGTTTTAGCTATTGCCTGCACCGGATCCCATCAGCCGGCCGGCATGGTTAATGAACTGAAATGTCAATACCGTTCTCATCCGGGATATTCCTCAATCAAGAGAATTCCTGTGGGCAGCGGTTCTGCTTTTATAGATTCGGTCCTGTTCTCCGGAAAAAGAAAATACACAATATTGCTTATCGCACCTGCCGGCGACCTGGCAGAAGCGATAAAATCCCATCCCGATATGGAGAAACGTATTAAAAAAATCTATTTCCAGGGACAAATTCTGGCGGACAGTCTTCCCGGAAAACTATGTCCCAATACCGCAGCTTATAATGTGTCTGAAAATCCTGCCGCGGCCCGGGTTGTTCTTTCTCTCCAGAACCGGATTCCTTTTGTTATTGTGGGGAAATATGCAGCCTATCCGCTGGCGGTCAGCCGGAAAGATTTTGAACAGAATGATTCTTCAGGAGTCCCCGGATGGAAGTATCTGCATAAAGCGGCCGTTGAGAGTATGGCACGTTTTGCCCGTGAAAGGGAAGATGTTTTCCGGAGGGTTTACAATATTCCCGCTAATCAAAATGCAGAACAGGCTCTGGACAGTCTTCCGGTGCTTTCAAATCCTTACGACGCCGTCACCTGGCTGACTCTGATCTGTCCGCAATATTTCAATCCGGTGATTTCCGGCAAACACAGGATAATTGGAAACGCCCCTGCGGACTCAAACATTGAGAACGCAGAGGCGTTGCATAACAAAATCAGAACCTCAGGTCTTTCTTTTTAGAACAAAAGTCTGAAACCCAGCAACATGCTCCAGGTCGAGCTTGTGTTGGGGTACTTTGTAAGAACGGATTTTTCTTCAAAGTTTTCAATACTGGTTGCATTCAGTTTAAAGGTAGGAGCGCTGGTAGTGGTCCCCTTACCTACAACGGTCACAGGCATCACGTTATCGTAGCTGGCGAATGCATTGTAGTAATAGCATCCCCATGAATCGTTAAGCAGGTTGCCTACATTCAGAACGTCCAGAGATACCTGGAGGGTTAGACGGTTGCTCTTTCCAAAGTTCACAAACAGATCCTGAAGAACTTTTACGTCAAAACGGTGGATCCAGGGCTGAACGTGTCCAAAACGTTCTGCATACTGTCCTTTGCGTGCGCTTAGGTACTCGTTATCATCTATATATTTGAAGAAAGCAGTGCTCTGTTGTTCGGGGGTCATACCGCTGGCTGCCACAAAAGTGATCTCGCCGGGGCTGGCGGGAATGTACATAAGATCAGACCCCGAGCTGCCGTCTCCGTTAACGTCTCCCGAATAGGTATAGCTCCATCTGCCGGTAGGCATACCCTGATATACGACGCCTAAGGAAGTAGCAAGGTGGTTTGCATACTCAATCCGGTATGTAAGGTTTCCTACAAGACGGTGAGGGATGGAGAAGCTGGAATAACTCAGACCCGGGTTATTCAGCGAATTTACGGAAGAGTTGGCGGTCCATACGGAATAAGCCGTGGATCCGGGGTTAGCAGAAACGTCTTTTGCCACCGAATAGGTATAAGCAATCATACCGCTCAGTCCTTTGGAGAAATTCTTGGTCAACTGGGCCGTTAACTGCCATTGATAACCTTTATTGGTATTAGTCAACACCATAGCAGAAGAAAGTGCTGAATTGATCTTTCTGTTTACCCATACCGGACGGTTGTCTGCCCCGGCCATAGTGCCAGTAGGAACCGGTTCGTTGGCATTTACCTGGGTAACAGCGTTGATATCCTTTGTAAACAAGGCTTCTCCGGTGAAGATCATGTTCCAGGGCAATTCAATGTCAACAGCCAGATTGCTGCGCCATACCTGAGGGAAATCGAAATCTTTGTCTACCATAGCAATGGATGCATTGTTAGGCAGGTAGTTCGCATTCGGTGAGGTCGGGAAGGTACTGGGATCCGATGCGATCAGATTTTTGTAATTGGGAGTAAATTTCAGGCCGTAAGCCGCGCAGGTCGCTGTATTCCAGGCTAGTTCCGGGGACTGAATCATAGCAGCTCCGCCTACCTGGTTGGTGAACCATACGAAAGGCATCATCCCTGAAAAAATTCCGGTACCACCGCGCAGTTGCAGGGAGCGGTCTCCCTTAACGTCCCAATTGAATCCAATGCGGGGGTTGATAGTCACTTTTGATTTGGGCCAGGTACCAACATCCCAGGATCCGCCTTTTACATCTATGCCCGAATCGTTCTTGATTTCGGTGAAATTGGCCGTTTGTTGGGTAATGGCGTTATTGGTAAGCATATCGTCAAAATAGAAGGGCATTTCCAAACGAACACCGTAAGTCAGTTTGAAGCGCGGAGTTACCTGCCATTCATCCTGGGCATACAGACCGCCGTAACCGAAGGTCAGCGTCTGACCGGGAGCGTCTTCGCCGTTATATCCGTAAGTAAGACCAAAAGCGATAGGTGTTGCGTTATTCAGGAAATCGTCCACGGAAGCATAGCGGTAATAACTGGTTCCTTCGCGGATATAGGAATTCTTAACAAAAAGGCGTTCGAAAGAAGCTCCGATGGTCACCGTATGCCTGTTCAGGTTGATAGTCAGGTTGTCAACAATGTTCCAGGTATTGTTAAGCACTTCGTTATGGAATGAGAACAATTCATAGCCGAAAGACATGTATGCATCGCCGTCTTTCCAGATATCCACATGAGGGAACAGATCGGAATCGGACGTGCGTCCGTCGCGAATATGCGTGTAGGTGGCATAGAACTGATTGGACACATTACTGCTGAAGTTCGAGTTCAACTCACCGGTTATGGAACGGACCGTGTTTTCCATTCCGTAGAAGTTATTGGAGAAAGCAATGGAATTGGCACTCATACGTGCGCTGGAAGCCCGGTTCAGGCCCGAAGGGGCCGAGGTGGCATTGGTTACGTTCATATAGGAACCCACTACGTCGTTGTAGCGTATCATCAGCTTATGGTGCTTGTTGATGTTCCAGTCAATACGGGCCAGAATTTTGTAGTTCTGCACTTTAAAAGGATCCCAGTCTTTGTATTTACCCGGGTCGTAATTGTAGTTGTTGATCAGA
>JAQVSH010000300.1 GCA_028700615.1 Bacteroidales bacterium | reverse complement strand
TACCTTCTAAAACTTTTTTTCAAAAATCTTCGCCCTGGCTTCTATTACTTCTTTCCCCCAAAGCGGCTGCAAATATAAAGCCTTTTTTCTCCCCCGCAAGTCTATTCTGAAAAAAAAATTACTTTTTCTTCTACTTCCTCAATGCTTCTACATAATAACACTCCCTTGCGTGAAGAGAAAATCTGCACTGAAATGATAAGTCTTTTATCCCGTCTTATCACTCTAAATTAGGGTTATATATCTAAAAAATGTAGCTTTGCAGGACCATTGAAACATCATGGTAACACACTAAATTTTGCGCTTATGTTTTCAGCATATCGGGAGAAAATATTCTCAAAAGAATGGTTTCTCAGTTACAGTATGATCCTGGTGGGGACCTTTATCCTTTCCGTCGGGATGGTTCTTTTTATCTCTCCTTATAAAATAGTACCGGGAGGCGTTTACGGGATCTCCATTATTCTTCATCACCTTTTCGGGACTCCGTTGGGTATGGTTTCGCTGTGTATGGACATTCCACTGACCCTGCTGGGAATGAAAATACTTGGCAAGCATTTTGGGGCAAAAACCGTGGTCGGGTTTGTTTCGACAGCTTTTTTTGTGGACGGACTGAGTTTACTATGGGGAGAACTACCTTTAATAGAAGGAGATGCCCTGCTTTCCTCTATATTCGGGGGAGCCATTGTAGGTTTAGGACTCGGGTTGGTTTTTCGTGCTAAAGCTACTTCGGGAGGAACTGATATTGTGGCCACTATTTTGGCCAAGTACACCCATATTACCGTAGGCCAACTGCTGATCTATGTGGATTCCTGCATTGTATTGCTGGGACTTGCAGCTTTTCAGGACTGGAAAATTCCGTTCTATTCGTGGATTGTGATCTATGTGACCGGAAAAGTAGTGGATGCTATTTTACAAGGTATGAATTATAATAAAGCGGTATTCATCATTTCTGATAAGTATGATGAAATCCGGGAAAAGATCCTTCATAATATGGGAAGGGGAGGCACCTGTATTCATGCCGAGGGCATGTTTTCGGGCCTCCCCAGAAAAATGATCTATACGAATATAAGCCGTGGTGAATTACCCATATTGCAGGCCTATATTAAGGAAATAGACCCCATGGCATTTATCACCGTACTGGATGCTTCCGAAGTCATTGGGGACGGTTTTAAATCCTTTACGGAAATATAACCGTTTAATTCAACCTCCGGGCTCCGGCTCCGATCTTTACGGGATATACTTTGGGAGCGCTTCCAAACCGGGCAGTGAAATCCTTCACCGTACGGTCAATGAATGCATCATATTTTGATTCCGGAACCAGATTGATGGTACATCCTCCAAAACCGCCGCCCATCACGCGGGACCCGGTAACGCCCTGCTCGCGGGCAAGATCGTTGAGAAAATCCAGTTCATCGCAGCTAACTTCATACAATTTGCTCATTCCGTGATGAGTACCATACATTTTCTCTCCGACGGCCACGTAGTCTCCCTTTTTAAGCGACTCACAGGCATCCAGCAGGCGCTGAATCTCTTCAATCACATACTTCGCCCGCATAAAATCTTCGGCGCTGACTTCTGTTTTTACCTCTTCAAGCCAATTCAGGCTGGCATCTCTCAAAAACTGAACTTCAGGATGCCTTTTTTTCATAGAGGCAACTACTCTTTCACAGGACTCCCGGCGTTTGTTGTAGGCGGAAGAAGCCAGCTCGTGTTTTACCATAGAATCAATCAATACCACCTTGTAACCCTTGGGGTCAAAAGGCACATATTCATATTCCAGCGACCGGCAGTCAAGACGGATCAAATGTCCTTCCTTTCCAAAAAGAGAAGCGAACTGATCCATGATCCCGCATTTTACTCCGACATAATTATGTTCGGTAGCCTGACCGATTTTGGCCAGCTCAAAACGGTCAATCCCGAGTGAAAACAGATCATTCAGAGCAAAAGCAAAAGTACTTTCCAAAGCGGCAGAAGACGAAAGTCCGGCGCCCAGGGGAACATCTCCTGCCAAAACCGTATCAAAACCGCCCGGTTTCCCGCCCCGTTTAATGATTTCTCTTACCACGCCGAAAATATATTTTGCCCAGCCTTCAGCGGGAAGATCTGCTTCTTCCATTCCAAAAGAAGCAGAGGCTTTATAATCCAACGAGAAGGCATTGATTTTGGAGGTGCCGTTAGGTTTTACAGCCGCCCAGATACCCTTGTCAATGGCGCCGGGCAAGACAAAACCTCCGTTGTAATCCGTATGTTCCCCGATCAGATTTACGCGGCCCGGAGAAGTGTATAACACAGCTCCGGAACCATACAAAAGGGAAAACTGATCCAGTAATATTTGTGTATTCATGGAATTAACTATTTAGATTGTGTCCTGATTTGAGATCCTTTGCGGGCAAACCAGGCAAGATATAAGTAGTAAACGAAAAGGAAACAGATGGCCACCGTCAATCCGGCAGTCTTCTGAACTGATCCCATCATCGGCATAAGAATAGCCGCTCCGATGACTCCCGTGCAGATAATACCGGAAGCCTGTTTGGTATTGGGGCCCAGATCGGCAGAAGCCAGACTGAAAATACAAGACCACATAATAGAATGGAATAATCCGGTAGCAATGAACAACCAGATAGAAATCCAACCGGTGGTCAGCAATGAAGCCGCAATGCAAAGTGCACTAATTCCGGAGCAGGAGGTTAAAATGGTACGGGCACTGAACCTGGTAAGAACCCCGGCTCCGAGAGCACGGCCCACCAGCAATCCTCCCCAGTAGAGAGAAAGGTATTTGGTCGGTTCGGCAATATTTAGTCCCAAAGCTTCAACTCTGGCAGGGAAAAAGCTGGGAATCCCGATTTCGACTCCCATGTATACAAAAATACCCAGAGTACCAAGCCATACATGGGGGTACTTAAAGGCAGAGGTTTTATGAGAAGCTCCCCTTTCGGAAGATTCTCCCTGTTCCTGAATAGCCGGTAATTTCAGACCCAGGACAATGGCTCCGAGAACCAGTGCAAAAAGCCCCAATCCGAGAAAAGGAACCTTAATAGCAGATGCTTCATACGTTCCCCCCGAAACAATCAGCATAGAAACAAAAACCGGAGCAATCGTTGTAGCCAGAGAATTAAAAGTCTGATTCAGCGTTAAACGGCTTGCTGCAGTTTCTACCGGCCCGAGAGCCAGGACATAAGGATTAATGGCTACCTGCAAT
>JAQVSH010000299.1 GCA_028700615.1 Bacteroidales bacterium | reverse complement strand
GTGGACACAGTTGGAAAATTACCTGGCCGACAATGGGCATAATTACGATGGGACCACCGGTGGGGTCAGAAAAAAAATTGCTAAATCTCTGGCGAGTGCAAGCGGCTGGAACTCTTATTCCGAAACAGGAAGTGTGGGCAATACCGATTATCCTGCATACAGGAACAAATCAGGTTTCTCAGCCCTTCCGGGTGGTTACCGTCAGAGCAATGGATACTTCAATAGCATAGGTAACGACGGCGGCTGGTGGAGTTCTACGGAGTCGGAGTTCAATACGAATACCGCATGGGACCGTTTCGTGTCGTATTATCCCAGCCACCTCATTATCCCCGGCGACAAGGAATCCGGATTTTCTGTTCGTTGTGTCAGGGATAATAACCTGCCCGCTGTTACCACAAGTCAGGTAGCCGACATTACTACCACAACAGCCACCTGTTCAGGGAATGTGACTTCAGATGGTGGATTATCGGTAACAGCTCGAGGTATCTGCTGGAGCACTTCGCCGAATCCCACGACATCAAATTCTAAGACAATAAACGGTACTGCCTTGGGAAATTATACCAGTAATATCACCGGTCTTTCTCCCAATACCACATACTATGTCAGGGCTTATGCAATAAACGCACAAGGGACAGTCTACGGGAAGCAGAAATCTTTTAGAACTACCCCACGCTCAAATCCAAGCTCAAGCCAGGAAATGGTAGGCAATGCCTTTACCGATTCCCGGGATGGCAAAGTGTATAAAATAGTAACCATAGGTTCGCAGGTATGGATGGCAGAAAATCTCGCGTATTTGCCCAGCGTGGTTAGCCCGCGTACAGGCTCACAAATTATTGCATATAATTATGTTTATGGTTATGATGGCACAAACGTGGCAGAAGCTAAAGCTACAGCCAACTATAAAACCTACGGAGTACTTTATAACTGGCCGGCGGCCATGAATGGGGCAGCAAGCAGCGATGCAAATCCCAGCGGTGTACAAGGCATATGTCCTCCGGGCTGGCATTTACCTAGTGATGATGAGTGGATTCAATTGGAAAGATATTTAATTAACAATGGCCACAAGTATGATGGCTCTATAGGGTCTCCTCAGTATATTGGTGAGAATATTGCCAAATCCATGACAAGTGCTATTGGCTGGGATGATGCAGACGAAGAAGGAGCACCCGGCAATACCGATTATCCCGAATACATAAACAAGTCCGGTTTTTCAGCCCTTCCGGGTGGACACCGCAGTTATTTCAGTGGGGACTTCTACTATATTGGTAGCATCGGCTACTGGTGGAGTTCTAAGGAGAACGTTGACGATAGTGTCTTTTACTGGAGCCTGGAATGCCATAACTGTAACTTTTGGCCTGGGGCAGGGTCGCCCAAGTACGGGTTTTCTGTCCGTTGTGTCTGGGATAATAATTTACCCGTTGTTACCACAAGTCAGGTAGCCGACATTACTACCACAACAGCCACCTGTTCAGGGAATGTGACTTCAGTTGGTGGATCATCAGTAACAGCTCGCGGTGTCTGCTGGAACACTTCGCAGAATCCCACAACATCAAATTTCAGGACAACAAACGGTACTGGATCGGGAAATTATACCAGTAATATAACCGGTCTTTCTTCCAATACCACTTACTATGTCAGGGCTTATGCAACAAACGCACAAGGGACAGCCTATGGGGAGCAGAAAGCTTTTAGAACTAGCCCAAGCCCGGGAATGGTAGGCAATACCTTTACCGATTCCCGGGATGGCAAAGTGTATAAAATAGTAACCATAGGTTCGCAGGTATGGATGGCAGAAAATCTGGCGTATTTGCCCTCTGTATGCCCACCGAATTCAGAGTCACCCAGCTTACCATATTATTATGTATACGATTATAATGGCACAAATGTGACGGTAGCCAAAGCCACGGCCAACAATACAACCTACGGAGTAGTCAACTATACGACCTACGGTGTTCTTTATAATTGGCCTGCGGCAATGACTGCCTGCCCTGAAGGTTGGCATCTGCCAAATGATGTAGAATGGAAACAAATGGAAATGTACTTAGGAATGACTCGGGATGACGCAGATCAAACTGGGAGGCGCGGTACATACGAAGGTGGTAAATTGAAAGAAGCTGGGACAGGCCACTGGCCATACCCCAACACCGAAGCTACCAACGAAAGTGGCTTTACAGCCCTTCCGGGTGGTTCCCGCGCTAAAGATGGAACCTTCGGACACATTGGTTACAAGGGCTACTGGTGGAGTTCTACGGAGTGCGTTGACGATAGAGCCTGGGGCCGCATACTGTACTACAGTTGCAGCGAAGTCTTAAGTTACGATGACTTCTACAAGGAAGACGGGTTATCTGTTCGTTGCTTAAGGGATTAATTTATTGGACTATTGGACTATTTGACTATTTCCACCTGATCGCTTAACTCAATTATCCCCCAAAAACACACCCCGGATCCACCACCCCTGATCCGGGGTCTTTTTTCATAAATTCAGCTTTTGAATTCTGTTCTCTTCATCCCCTCCACCTCCAAATCCAGCTCATTAACCAACACCGCCATCTCCTCCATATGCCCCACGCCCTCCATCCCCTTCAACTTCAAAAAAGTGGGATGCATCCTGGGATCCTCATACTTTTCCACTGGAGTTATGGCAATATGCTCCTTCCTGTGCTGCCTGATCAGCAAGTCCGCAATATCCACGTGACAAGCCCTATCCTCAACAGTCGCATGCTTCTCCAGGACATCTGAAACCACAATCTCAACCTCGGGCACCCGGGATAACTTCTCCTTCCATTCAAAAAACCCGTCCACGTCCGGGAAAGCCACCACTTTGCGACCCCTTAACACCTGTAGCCGGTCATTGAGCTGAGACTTCCCTCCGGTGGCCAGCCAAATGTATTCCGGCCAGAAAGAACTGCAGATTACAGCGGTCTTCTCACTTTCCACCAGGGCGACATGCTTTAACGGATACTGCCTTAACAGATGCTCCCCAAAAAGGCACTGGGTCAACTCCCATCGGTCGGGCAAACGCAGCTTCGGATCCCCGGACTGTTTCAAAATGGAATGCACCCAGGTGATTCGTCCACCTATTCGTTCATCCTTTATCCGGTGACCGGTCTCCCGGTCATATTTCATGATCTTCCCCGTACGGCAGCGACCCTCCGTGTCTATCTGATAGAAAATCACGTCCCTGCTTTTGGTTACG
>JAQVSH010000298.1 GCA_028700615.1 Bacteroidales bacterium | reverse complement strand
GTCTTCCGGAAGCATCACTTTGTACGCCGCTCCGCCGTCTTTTTTCACCATGACCAACTCAACCAGGCGGGGATTAAAGGGCGAGGCAAATCCCCTGTTTATCAATTTCATGCTAAAATTAAACGCATCTCCCGGATTAATCGTTTTCTGATAGACGCCTTCCAGTAATTCCAGCCGATAGCCGAGCCGCCGGGAAATCTGGTCAAGACAACCGTTATTGGTCGGGTTCAGGTAAGAACAATGCATTCGTTCCAATTCTTCGAGCATTTTTTGGTACTCAGCCGGTGTCCCGTTCCCGGGGTTGCAGGTTTCCCATCCCACAGGAGTGTATCGGCTCTCGATGCTCATATAACTGTCCTTTACGGCCATATCATTGTCATTGGGGCTGGCAATAGCAAGGAAACAGTCGTTATGATGCCCTACCCTGGCAACAGGTTTGGCCGAGAAAGCTTCCTCCAGGGTCAGGGGTGTAATCCGGTCGAAAACATGCTGTTTGTCCAGGGGAGAGGGTACCTGGATAAAACGGGAGGCAGGCAGTATATCCAGCAATTTAAGCAGTACCTGCCGCATATTTTTTTCTTGTGTAAGATTATTTGATGAATAATGCACCAGAGCAATGACATCGCAATGCTCCTTTAGGAGGGGAGCCAGCCGGTCCATATGCAAAAGTACAATCCCGGGCTGCGCCTCTTCATCGGATGTATCGGTTGTGTAAGCAAAACTCAGAACGGCCTTCATACCGTGCTGTCTGAGCAAGTCAAGGTCGTTAGAGATAGAATCGGGCAATTTCCAGATATTATACCGAAGCCATACCATAGACCGATTATGTGCCTTGGAACCTTCCAGTACTTCTGCCGTCAGGGGACCGGAACCGTCCCCGGGCATATGAATTAAGCCCCTTTCAGGATTAATAAAGTCTTCCGCAGATGGTAAATACCTGACAGTATCTTTTACCTGTGCTGTGAGGCCGGCTGCGGTAAACAGCAAAGAACCAGATTTTAGCATTATCTTACGATTTCCTTCAAATGCATTGAGCGAAAGAAGGGATAAATGTCCGTTGCACCAGTAGGCAATTTCGTTTGTTTGTTTACCGTTACTCTTTACGGTAAGTTCCAGTCCTTCCCGGCCGTTTTTTACGGCTGTCACAGGCAACGATGCCGAAACCACCTGTATCTCATTATTCCCTGTTGCCACAACGGCTACCGTTCCGGAACCCGTCAGACGGCCAAGCAATGTTTGACCGCCCTCTTCCAGACTAAACGAATCACAATGCAACAGAACGGAAGGGACCTTGGTCTCAAAGCGCAAACGGGCCAGGGACGGATTCACTACCCGTGCATAAAGGATCCCTTTCTCACAGGTAATCCCGTCAAGGATCTTGGAAGTGTAAACCAGGCGCGGATCAGATGCGTCGCCGGGTGCAAACGTCACTTTAACGGTCATTCGGGCCAAACCGGTATTGGGAAGAATAACTTTATGGTCCGAAAAGGCAAAGTGAGGTTTCCCATTTATGGTCACACTGCCAACAGGCATTGGGACGTTGTTAATGTCCAGAGACATGCCGCCCACATACATTCCGTATTCTGCAAATACCTCTTTGTCAAAATCAATGTGAATGACCAGTGCATGATCCTGTTCTTCCCACGAAAACCCGGCTGTGGAGGATAATTTCATTTTTCCTGCCAATTCCTTTGGACCCGGGCAATATATATCATGCGTATTGAAGAAATTCCGCACCACATTATAATAATCCTCATGAGAAGCATTAATAATACGGGACCCTTCACGTACAATACGTGTAACATTCCTGGGTTCAGCCGCCAGGTAACGACTCATACCGTAATCGTGCCACATGGCATTGAATATGACCCCGTGACCAATGCCGGAGTACAGATGATTCAGAACTGCATCTTCATACATGGCGGCTTCTACCGTGGAATAGGACCAGGTGTTGTCATAGAACCACTGGTAATCTGGCGACGGAGAATCATTTACAACAGCCAGCCTTTTACCGCCAGTAAACCACGAAATATTTCCGTAGGCAATGGGTAACGACTGATCCAGGCCGTGAGTCATAAAAAACCTGAATCGTTTGGCTACCTCTTTATATTGGTCCATAGCCAGACCGTTTCCGGGATTAATCAGGTATTCTACCGGGCCGGGATCAAATCCGGCTTTTGTGAGCCCGTTGCGGATCTCTGCCTGTGAACTGTCCAATTCTCCATAAAACTGATCTCCTTCCAATTCAGAAAGAAGATGTGTTCTGGAATGGGTTCCCGTTTCGCTACCACTCTCTTCTATTTTTTTGATTAATTGGGCATAATGGGTCCATCCTCCCCGAGTGGCCCAGGAAGAGACAAAGGACATAACCGACTGAACCCCTGATTCATTAGCTATATCAATCAGGTAATTCATACACAATTTCATAGAGGGTACCGAATGCGCCCCGTCACCGTCCAGACGGATTATGGCAGTCATGCCGGCATTCGAAAGACGCAGCGAAGGAAAAGGCTTTTGAGTGTCGCCAAACAGGCTCCATTGGAGCAGTTTTTCCATAACGGGATATATTTTATTCGGGAAAAATCCTTTCGGATCCTGGTTCCTGAATACAGATCCCACTCCGGCACCGGAAGACAGTCCTCCCGTCAGCGCTATGCGACCGCCACCGATTTCTTTTACAGAAAGATACGGATAAGTATTTCTCTCGTCGGAAAGTCGCGCCAGCACAAGGGAACCGATCTGAAAGCATTGAACCGGCATTGAAGAGGTTAGATAGTGGGAAAGATATTCCCCGTTGCTGCAGCCTGCCATTGCAAAATGCCTGTTGTCACTCACCTTAATACGGAATCCGTCTCCGGCAGGACATGTATCATGAGTAATTCCCAGAAAATCGTCCAGACTGTTTACCGTCCTTGGGCCGGCATTCTGATCATAAATACCCAGGGGTCCGTCAATAATTACCCCGCTGTCTGCAGATAAAAGAAGTTTTATCTGGTTGCACACATTAGTGAAGGTACTATCGGACAGAGCCATGCAGTGGGTAAACACTACAGAGGCATACCCGGAGAGGAAATTACCTTTCAAATCTTCTGCAAAAAAACAATCGTATGGCATTCCGGCCAGTGAAGACACAGCGGTCCAGGCCTTTGCCGCCGCACCCACATTTTCCATATCCATTTGGTAGGATATGCGGCTTATAA
>JAQVSH010000297.1 GCA_028700615.1 Bacteroidales bacterium | reverse complement strand
TAAAGAGATCTCCGTCAGTTTCCGTTTAACCACTTTCCACGCCACTTCCATCAACAAGGTAATCTGCAAAACATCAAAGTCTTTGTACTCAACATCCTTGTTTGCAAGTCCGATAAGAGCCACAATTTTACCCTCCGAAAAAACAGGAATGTTCATAAATGAATGCAAATGAATCGTTTTATCGGATATTTTACCTTCGAGAAGATCAGGAACATAAAAATCAGTTGCCGTGATACTGTTTCTCTGCCGGATGGCATCCCCCCATACCCCGGTTTCATCTATGGAGAAGAATACGTCTGATTTTTTCTCCGGATCCCTTTCAGAAAAAACCTTAGACCAACTGTTTAGTTTCAAAAGACGAGATTCTTCAGAGTAAAAAAACAAATATCCCCATCTGCTTTCTGTTAATGCAATAGACTCATTGAGGACATGATCCAGAAAATCATGAATAGATTGTTTCTCTGATTGCAAAATATTGGATACGCTTTTGAGATAATTTTCATTTTGGCGCAAACTAAATTCTGCATCTTTTGCAGGCATCGCTGATTTCCGGTTCTCCGGGAATGTTTTCACCTGATGCAACGAGTCTATTTCCCGATGTAAAGCAGAAAGCTGGTCTTTTAAAAACCGGACTTCTTGAGAAAGATCTTCAATTATTTTATTATTGCTGTTGATCATATACCTTCTGTTCCTCGTAAATTTAGGGAGAAAAAAGAAATGTTCAACGTCTAAGAAGATAAAGTAATTAACTTTTTTTTACCAATCTTCTTCAACAATCAAAGAGCCGGGATCGGAAAAGTTCAAATACACGTTTCAGCACTTATTTTATGAAATATTGATGACAACAGCAACAAGTAACCGGATGGTAATCAATAATGGTCCCATAACGGTCAAATTCATAGTGGACACAACACATGAGTTTATCTTTCAGCATTTCACGGCCCCGCTGCACCCTTGATTTTGCTCCCGAAACAGAAATTCCCAGTTTTTCAGCCAGCTCTTTTTGCGGTAAACCCTTTATATCAGCCCAAAGAATAGCCTGAGCATATTTTTCCGGAAGAGACTTTATCATTTTCCCGAGGCTGCCGGAAATTTCCCGCACAGGTTCAGGTTCAGAAGTTTCTTCAGAAATTACCAGAGAAAGCTGATCAATATTTTCAAATTGCATCTTTTTCTGCCGATAATAATCAGTGATGGTATTACGGGTAATCTGATAAACCCAACTCTGAATATTCGTTTGGTTTTGAAGCGTGTCAATTTTTTTATGAATTTTTATAAAGACCTCCTGGAGAAGATCATCTACCTCCGAAGGATCTGATACTCTTTTGGCAATAAAGGATTTAAGCACATTACGACAGTTCTTCCATATGGATTCGGTAGTATGTTGCATCAATATAAGTTTAGACTCAAAGTTAAAATATTTCATAAACAGTATGATATTTGCCCCGTCACATTGCGTCTTTTTACATAGATTCCCGTCTATAATCAATACAACAATGCTTTTGAATGAATCATAAGATCTCATCTGTTTCTATATACCTGAACCATCTGAATAAGCGTCCGGCGGTCAGTGATCTCAAGGACTTACTGCAGCTGGCTATTCCTGTGATTGGTTCCACTTTTATGTCAGTGGCCTATAATCTCATTAATATGTTATTTGTCGGTCATTTAGGAAGCGGGGCGATTGCAGCAGTCGGAACCGCGGGATTTTTTCTAAACCTTGGTTGGGCACTGTCTTCTTTGCCGGCTACAGGAGCCGGAATCAAAGTATCTCACGCCATCGGAAAAGGCAATGACAATTTGTCCAGAACATATGTAAGAAGCGGAATGACCGCCATTCTGGCATTGTCTTTTATTTATATGTCTCTCCTTTTAATTTTTCGCAGCTATCTGATCGGTTTTTTTGATCTGAATGATTCCAACATTGAAGAAACGGCGATATCCTATTTGGCACTGACCAGTCTGAGTGTTCCTTTTACTTTTCTAAATTATTTTTATTCCAGTGTTTTCAACGGATACGGAGAAACCCGGACCCCTTTTCGTATCAATCTGGCAGGAATCAGTCTCAATATCCTGCTGGATTTTATATTGATTATACCGGCCGGTATGGGGGTTATGGGAGCAGCAGTTGCTACTATTGTTTCTCAAATAGTCATTATTATATTGTATCAGCGTCAACTGAAAAAGTTTCCCGCATTAAAACCGGGTAAGACCACTTTTCGGAAGCTCCTGTTGTGGCAAATACTCAAACTGGGAGTCAGTCCGTCGATTCAGCGTATTGTTTTTGTCATCATTGCTATTTTTATGGCTCGGATTATCAGTGAATGGGGCGCCGTGGCCATTGCGGTTCAGAAGGTCGGGGTACAAATTGAGGCCCTTACTTTTATGACAGTAAGCGGATTTGGTTCAGCGCTTTCCACCTTATCAGGACAAGCATACGGGGCCCGGAGATACCGGAAACAATGGGACTACTATTGCGCGGGATTATGGGCCGCGTTAATGATCGGGATCAGTACGACCCTTCTCTTTGTCTTTGCTCCGGGGCCCTTGGTATCCCTGTTTTTCCACGATCCGGAAAGCATCGCCATGAGCAAAGAATACTTGATTATTCTAGGTTATTCTCAACTCTTTATGTGTATAGAAATTCTTACCGCCGGAGCTTTTTTCGGATTCGGACGTACACATATTCCGGCCCTCACCAGCATAAGTCTGACCGTCATCCGAATTCCGTTGGCCCTATTTTTGATCTATCAGTGGCATTGGGGTCTGTCCGGGGTCTGGTGGAGTATATCCATGAGCAGTATGGCGAAAGGAACGCTCCTGTGTATTCTTTTTATTGTCATTATTCATAGATTCTTGAAACGCAATACATCAAAGCCATGAATCGTAACCTATTGAAAGAAAAAGACTTCAGAAATGTAACGGGGAATCTCTGGCTCAAGGGCCTGTTTGGGATTGAAAAAGAAAATGCCCGTGTCGATGCCGAAGGACTTTTGTCCAAAAAGCCCCATCCCGGACTTTTTGGCAATAAAATATCACATCCTTATATTACCACCGATTTTTCGGAAAGCCAGGTGGAAATGATTACTCCTCCCCTGCCCGGGATCCGCCAGTCCATTGGTTTTTTGGAAACAATCCACGACATCGTCAGTCTGGAGCTTGACGGGGAATTTCTTTGGCCTCAGAGTATGCCGCCTGTTTTACCCCCCGAGCATGAAATTC
>JAQVSH010000296.1 GCA_028700615.1 Bacteroidales bacterium | reverse complement strand
TAACTTCTACTACTTGTGTGGAAACGACCAGACATGCCTCTGAACTCTTATTGTAGATATTCCTAAGGTCCTTTTCAAGCTGACTTCGCCTTTCTCTTTTAAATTGGCTGTGAACTAACATTTTGGGGACATCAGGATAATTTTCTATCAGGGTTTTATACAATTTTTGAGATCGCTTTACCTGATTGCACACCAGTAAAATCTTTTGCTTTTGTTTTATGGCTTCATCTATTACATTTTTCAATGATTCAATCGAATCGGCCTTGTGAATAATGTGCCTGTCGAATGTATTTAAGACATCATCGGGCAGACTTACCTCATAGACATTCTCTTTCCCTCCCAGAATTTTAATCAGCCGATTATATAAAACGGTTGGCATGGTGGCCGTTCCAATATGCACCCTACAACCAATGTTGCAAAGGATTTCAACGATCTTCAGCACAATAGCCTGCGTGGTTTCCGAATAGGTATGAATTTCATCCAGAATAACATCGCATCCTTTTATATCTGCGATCATTGCTTCGTAGCCTTTGGTCGCAAATGCAAGTGAAGCCAGTTGATGAGGTGTCAGAACTTTAACAGAGGCTCCAATATGACGTTGTAAAATCTTCTCTTCGACATGTCCGTTTTCCATTTTAATGCTTGAGGCGGCATGAAGTAACCTCACATCGGCATCGGTCTCTTTCAGATCGTCTTTTATGCGCTCATACATGGCATTGATGGATGCCTGAAATGGAAGTGTATAAAACACCCGGCCTTTGCAGCAACGGATCAGAAAATCAGTTTTTCCGGCTCCGGTCGGAGCCGTTACCAGTGTATGTAATCGTTCATCATCCACGGGAAGTATGGACAGTGGATATAATTCGCTTTTACGGGAATGATAATAACTCAAATCAGGTTGGATGTACAATCGTTTCAAAAGAGTTTCTGAATACCCCTCCATCGCCGAAGCCAAATGATCTGCAGCCATCAAAACTCCTTGCCATTGAGAGTAACCGTACGGTTTGGATGCGCAATAATCCACAACTTCCCAAAAATTAGCTTCTGCCTGTTGAATCGTAATTGAGGCTGTTTCAAATCCAAAAAGTGACAAAATTGATAAAGCATCCTTACTCCATGTTTCAAAACCCTTCAAATGCCGGGAAAGACAATCCGGATCATTTTCAACCATATCCAGTATTCCTTTCCCTCCGGCATCCTGATAGATTGATTTATGGTGTGCAACAATCATGTCGATTACGGGATACTTTTCTTCCTCGTTTAACAGTGAAATAAAAAACAAGGAGGCAATTTCGTGGCGAAAGACAAATCCCGGAGGGCGGTGAAAGTTCTTGTCTAATGTTTGTTGATATTGGGGGCTTGCTTTCCCTATGTCGTGTAGAATGGCCCCCTTCCTTGCTATTGTAATATTTAGGCCAAGATTAAGCGCAACAATCTGTACAAGTTTAGCAACTTCAGACAAGTGTTGTGTCAGCGGGATTTTTCCATACCTATCGCCTTTGGCTAATATGTGGTCAAAATCATTCATTACATTCCAATTACTGGTTTTCCGGTGATTTCCAGCCATCCATACATCGGTTTCGTTTCATCAAAGCGATTAAAACCTACCAAAAAAGACTTTTCGTTTTCACCAAAGCGAAGCTCAAAGCCAGTTAGTTGATCAAATTCGTATTCTTCCCTTTTTCTTATCTCATCCGGAAACAAAACATCTTCGTTTCGACACAGGCAAATGTGTTGTTTTGCACTTTTCTCAGCATCTTCAATATTTTCAAAAGCCAAATAAAGAACAGGGTCGATCATCACTCCTCGTTCGAGTATAGACTGATTGCGAACCATCATCTTTAATTGTGTTTTCTTTTCCCAGCCTCTCGTTTGTGTCTGTTCTTGTTGCACACTGATTGAAGAGTAGGATAGTTTATGCCGAACAATTGAACCAACTTCTAACTTCTGCCTTATCCCTTCAATAATTGAAGGAGTAAGGAATTGTTGGCTGAAGGTCTTACTATCTCTCACTGCGGTCCAGGGTTTGATAAACCCGAAAGGACCTGAATATTTCACGATGTAATACATACTTTTATTTTAGTGTCGTTTCGGCAATTAGATTAATCCATATAGTGTAGTGTTTTTCATCTTTTGTCAATACATATTCTCCCCAATATGAAGGATCTTTAATTTCAATACATTTTCTAAATTCTGAGATGTTGGAAAATGAATTTTCCATTTTCCAGATGATATATCGTTTACTGTCCTCTAAATCAAGCAAAAGCCCTTCTTCTGTTATGATTTTAATCATGGTTTTTTATTATTTTTACCGACAAATATAATAAAAAATCCATTGGAATAGAATTCTCAGAAATTTTTATCCGTTTTGTTAAATTTTTTCATATCTTTGAATTCTTAAAAATTGCACCAAACTGGAATTGAAATTTGGATTAGAAATCTCAATTATGTTGAGATGTTGGTGTGGAGGAGAAAAATCTCCCCACACCTTTTTTAATATATTGCCCCAAAGCCAATGCCAGTCGAATTTCCAAGCCCAACGTTCCAAGCAAAAAGTTTAATTTCCGGTTTTCCTTCAATAATTACAGGACACCAACTGGCTTTATTTTTTATTCCGTTGTATGTGACCATTTTAACGGAGGCCTTTAAAAAAGCCAAGTCGAAATGAATATCAAAATCATTATCTAACAATCCAGCCTTTTTCATCTTTGTTTGAAGGGTTTCCTTCAATAATTCAGATGATCTTGAATCGTCATAAAATATGTGTTCTACTTTTTCTCCATACTTTCTCTTTATAAATATGGGGCTGCCTGCTAAGAATCTGTCTCTATTTGACAATTCGGGGTCCTGTTCCAAAATCAATTCGTCGACAATTAATCCGGAAAACATAGCAGGATCTTTTTGAATTCCGGAAATCAATTTTTTAATCAGGAGATTGTCATATGCGCTAAAAAAGAATCTCCCCTCTTTATCAAATTGAATTCCTTCCTTTACAGCTTTTCCTCCTTCCAGTCTGGAAAAAGAATACAATGAAATATCACCGTGTTCGTCATTTCGACCTAACCATTTGTGAATTGTCCCAACAAGCAAAGGTTGGTGATCAAATGCAATCGTCTGATTGGAAGATTTAATTTTTAAATGTATTCTCATGTTTTATATTTTTGATCACTAGTGTCCCATTAAAATTGGGACGTTATTAAAAATTAAACAAATTTGGCTCATTAAGCCTAAAACGTTCTTTGTCATTTTGAAATTTAGTTCTATCGAAGAG
>JAQVSH010000295.1 GCA_028700615.1 Bacteroidales bacterium | reverse complement strand
GAAATCATGGCCCCATTCAGAAATACAATGCGCCTCATCTATGGCATAAAATGAGATCTTTACCTGTTGTAAAAAAGCTACATTCTCATCTTTGGTCAAAGATTCCGGAGCTACATACAATAACTTCGTTTTCCCTGATGTAACATCTTCTTTTACCCTGGTAATCTGTTGCTTATTTAACGAAGAATTTAAAAAATGAGCCACTCCGTCCTCCATACTGAAATTTCTGAGAGAATCAACCTGGTTCTTCATCAAAGCGATCAACGGAGAGATCACAATAGCGGTTCCCTCCATTAATAATGCGGGCAATTGATAACATAAGGACTTCCCCCCACCGGTGGGCATGAGAACGAAAGTATTGTTTCCGTCCATCAGATTCCGGATAATAGCCTCCTGATTCCCTTTGAAGGCTGAAAAACCAAAATACTCCTTCAAAGATTCAGTTAAGGTTTTGGGCATAATCGTTTTCATCCTAAAATAATTAATTCGCAAAGTAAATCAAGAAAATCGTTTTGACAGAACATGCAGTAATATTTTTAGCTTCAAAATTATTCAATACATTTGCTAACTAAATTTACAAGGTATTTTTGAAATAACACACATGGGGAAAGATAATATTGCGGAGATGTCATTTTTGGGCCATCTGGAAGATCTGAGATGGCATATTGTCCGATCATGCGTTGCCGTGGTTATCTGTATGATAGGCGCTTTTATATTTAAAGGATTTATTTTTGATGTCATCCTGACCGCTCCGAAAAGTCCTGATTTTATTACAGCGCGGATCCTTTGTAAAATAGGAGCCTGCATCAACGATAAGCCTTTTCAATTGGTCAGCACCGAGATGGCGGGTCAGTTCTCGGCGCACATTATGATTTCCATGGTAGCCGGAATCATTATCGCCTTTCCCTATATCGTTTATCAAATCTGGAGTTTCATTGCTCCCGCGTTGTACGAAAATGAGCGAAAATATGCACAGGGGGCGGTTTTCTGGATTTCTTTTCTTTTCATACTGGGTGTCCTCTTTGGTTATTATCTCATCGTTCCCCTTTCGGTTCATTTCCTCGGATCCTATCAGGTAAGTTCTGAAATCGCCAATATGATTACTTTAAATTCTTATTTTCAGGTAGTCTCATCGGTAACCCTTGCTACAGGAATTATTTTTGAACTCCCGATTTTTATCCTGTTTCTTACCAAAATAGGTGTAGTCACCCCGGAATTTTTATCAAAATACCGCCGACATGCCTTTATTATTATCCTGATTATTGCGGCAGTGATCACACCTCCCGACGTATTCAGCCAGATATTGGTAACCATCCCCTTAATGGGCCTGTTTGAAGCCAGCATTATTGTATCAAGACGAATGCTTAAGAAGCAGAAGGAAAATGAAAATCTGCCGGTAAAGCCAAGTTAAGAGAAGATAGGCGACAAATCTAAGGAGCCAGCAATCCGGCGATCGCTGAATCTACCTGTTCAAACGAAAATTCCGCACAAACCTGCTCAAACTTTTTAGCAATCCGGTCATTGCAGAGATTGCCAATACTTCCCTGGTGAGTGTGTACCACCTTCTTTTCAGGAGCAAATTGACCCGAAAGAATTTCTTCTCCCACCTGACGATAGGCATCCCTGAAAGGGGTTCCGGCAAGAACCCGCTGATTCAGGACATCAACGCTGAACATAAACCGGTATTTTTCATCTTCCAGAATGTCTTCCCGAACCCTGATCTGAGCTGCTAAAAAAGTCATCATGGAAAGACAATCTTTCAATGAGGCAAATGCCGGGAAAAGTATTTCCTTAAGTAGCTGCAGATCGCGGAAATAACCGGAAGGCAAATTATTAATCAGTAAAGAGATCTCATTGGGAAGAGCCTGTATCCTGTTGCATTTGGCTCTGGTCAATTCAAAAACATCCGGATTTTTCTTATGGGGCATAATGCTTGAACCGGTAGTTAACTCATTAGGAAGGGTAATAAACCCAAAATTCTGGCTCATATACAAACAGGCATCCATGGCAAACCGGGAAATGGTCGAAGCAATAGAAGCCAGGGCAAAAGCAACGCTTTTCTCGGTTTTTCCCCGTCCCATCTGGGCATAAACCACATTGTAGCTCAGATCTTTAAACCCGAGAAGACGGGTGGTCAGGTCCCTGTCCAACGGAAAAGAAGAACCGTACCCCGCAGCAGAGCCCAAAGGATTCTGATTGACAATTTCCCAGGCTGCATGCAACTGATGCAAATCGTCCGACAGGCTTTCCGCATAGGCGCCAAACCAAAGGCCGAAAGAAGAAGGCATAGCTACCTGAAGATGGGTATAACCCGGCATCAGTACCTCTTTATATTTTTCGCTCTGAGATTGCAATACATTAAACCAATCCCTGACAGCCTGTAAAACTTCACGAATCTCATGACGCAGATACAATTTCACATCCACCAGGACCTGATCATTGCGGGAACGGCCACTGTGTACCTTCTTTCCCAGATTTCCCAAACGGGCTGTAAGCAAAAATTCAACCTGAGAATGCACATCTTCAACCCCTTCTTCAATGATAAAACGACCTTCCTTAATATCCTTATAGATAGACAATAAAGCGGCCTTCAACGGGGGAAGTTCCTCTCTCTGAAGTAAACCCACTTCGGTCAGCATGGTAATGTGCGCCAACGTTCCCAATACATCAAAAGGAGCCAGAAAAAGATCCATCTCACGATCTTTCCCAACAGTGTACTTTTCTATTTCAGTATCAACAGAAAATCCTTTATCCCAAAGTTTCATCTATACCTATTTATGCAGCACTAATTCGTTGTATTTCTGTTTTATTCAGTTGTTTCTGAGCAAATTCAAGGGTAATACGTAGCGCCTTCTTTTTCCGGGAAGGAGTCTCATACATAATATCTGTCATAATTAATTCACAAATAGAACGTAACCCTCTGGCGCCCAGTTTAAACTCAATGGCCTTGTCAACCACCAGATCCAATACTTCCGGATCAAAGGTCAGATCAACCCCATCCATTTTTAACAACTTGATATACTGTTTAATGATGGCATTTTTCGGCTCTGTGAGAATATTCCTAAGGGTTTCCCTGTTCAGGGGATCCAGATAGGTAAGCACCGGAAGCCTGCCGATAATCTCGGGAATCAATCCGTAAGACCGCAAATCTCTGGGAGTAATGTATTGAAGTAAATTATTGCGGTCAATTTTTTCATTGTCAATCGAGGCATTAAAGCCGATCAACCGGGTATTGAGCCGTTCGCCGATTTTCCGTTCTATGCCATCAAAAGC
>JAQVSH010000294.1 GCA_028700615.1 Bacteroidales bacterium | reverse complement strand
CCATCGGGCATCTTGCTGATAAACTTTCAGCCAACCTGAAGATCGGGCAAAGGAGAGCCACCCCGGCCAATTTGACCAGGTTGAGCACCAAAATGATGCTGGCAATCCATGATTCGCTGGTATCTCTAAGTCTGGCCTTGATCCGGTTTAGCCCGTATGCAGTTTTGGCTTGTCCAAATTTACCTTCGATCGGATTACGCTCTCCCGGACTTACGTGAATCTGCACTGCCGACGGCCTTCCAAGCGGCTTGGCCAGGAGCCTGACCCCTTTCTCCTTTAATGCCGCCCGGTTAGCTCTTGTGCAGTAGATCTGGTCAGCCAGGAGCTCGCGTGGGTAACATCCAAAACGCTGATGATACTTTTCAACGTAATCCATCATGTGGCCCCCTTCGTTGAAAGCATCCCAACTGAGTTCGTCCAGGAAGGAGATACCATCGATTACCGAAACATGTATTTTAGCCCCAAACTCAACCTTTGCCTGACTTTTCCCCCGGACGATGGGTCGTACATGAGGTTGATGGATACTCACAATACGATCTTCGATGCGATGTGACCGGGAATCATACATCTGTTGCTGTTGTTCATAGAATGTGTTGATCACCAGCAGGTACTTGTAATCTTTTGGCTTGAGTGGAATTTCCGGATAGGCATCCAACAAACAGTTTATTGATTTGAGGTTACGCTTTAGCAATCGCAACTGAGATCCTACTGCTTTCCGGATCTGCTTGCGCGACTTGTTCTTTTTTTGAGCTGTTTTCAGGTAGAGTTTGCGTGCAATTCTTCGGTATGTTCTTGGCTTCTTCTCGTGCAGCGAGGGGCTGTAAAGCGTATCGATCAATTCTTCTGATTTCTTCCGGGCATCCGAAAGTAGGTCAAGATCTGTCGGAAAGGCAATATCTTGTGGGCAAGCGGTGGCATCAAAAATGACCCTTCCCTTGTTTTTAGGTTCTGTAACAATTCTATCTTGATCAGGCTTTGGTTCTAAATCAGCCATAGGTGCTTTCTGCTTTTCATCACAACACTCTCACGGTCATCCAGATTACACAAGTGCTTTATGATCAACGAACCAAGCACTACTCGTGGATTAAGAGGTGGGCGACCGGTGTCACTAACCCCAACATGTTTGAGGTAAAGATTGCAAACTTCGTCCCATGGAATAAGATTTGCCAAAACAACCCAACGATTTTTGAAATTTAGATGCTGTTCAAATGGAGTTTTAAAACATTCTAAGGAAAGCTGGGCTGGGCTGACATATAAAGGTGTAGGTGCATGGAAATAAACGGATTGCAATTGCTTTGGGTGCACATTTCTTGATAATAAATGGGTATGTTTTTATTGTGTCGGGATTTATCAGAGAAATGGAGAACATTAGTTACCATGTAGCATCAGGAGCAATAGACAAAGATTTGCTTTTTGAAGTGATAAACTCTGTAATTAATGAGCCCGAGATCAATGAAGAAATTAAATTGAAAATATTTGAAGCAATATTAAATCATGAAAACTAATGCCAATACATGACCTTGCCCAATAAATGACCTTGCCAAGGTTTTTCGGATTTTTGAAAATTTAGGGATTTTACAATTGCATTTTATGGGAATTTATAATTGCATTTTATGGGATTTTATGTATCTTTGCGGCGTGAACTAAGGTTAAATTTACGCTTATGTATTATAAGAGACTCATTGAAAGTGAGATAGAACGCAAATTTGCTACTTCCGGGGCTATTGTTATTGCCGGCCCAAAATTCTGTGGCAAGACAACGACTTGCATGCTTTATCAGAAGAGTTTTATCAAGCTTAATACCAAGCAAGTGATTGCTTTGGCAAAATTGGACCCAAAGGCTGTGTTAGATGGTGAAACACCGCGTCTGATCGACGAATGGCAAACTGTACCGGATATCTGGAATCAGGTGAAAGATAATCTGGATTTTAAATATGAGTTCGGTAAATTTATTCTCACCGGCAGTTCAACTCCTGCAGACAAGACTGAGGTGTACCATAGTGGTGCCGGTAGAATTACTTCTGTGAAGATGAGGCCGATGTCTCTTTATGAATCCGGAGAATCTAAAGGAACTGTTTCTCTGGCTGACCTTTTCGATGGGGGAAAGTCTTTTTCAACCGATTTGAACGAGGGATTCACAATCGACGATGTGGCTTTTCTTTTGTGCAGAGGCGGGTGGCCTATTTCTGTGCTTGCTGACAGGGAATTTGCCTTAGAGATTACTAAAAACTATTACAACGGTCTATTTCTTATTGAGAATAGCGACAATGAGCGTTTCCGGGGTAAAAAGCCGGAGGTGCTGAGGATGATTTTGCGTAGTTATGCACGTCATATCTCAACAGAAGCAACTGCATCGACGATTATTGAGGATGTGAAGCAGAACAACGAAAGAACGATGGATCCGAAAACATTCGATGACTATATGGAGGCTCTTAGAGATTTGTACATCGTAGAAGATATACAGGCATGGAACCCGGGGATTCGTTCCAAAACTTCAATCCGTTCTACTCCGACGAGGCATTTCGTAGATACTTCTATAGCTTGTACGGCTTTATCTATTAGTCCGGAGGATTTGAAACGTGATTTGACAAGTTTTGGACTGTTTTTTGAGGATTTTGCTGTGAGAGATCTGTCTGTCTATGTTTCATCTTTACGAGGCGAGATTCGTCATTATAGGGATAGTGCCGGATTGGAGTGTGATGCGGTGATTCATCTGGAAGATGGTCGCTGGGGTGCTGTTGAGATTAAGTTGGGTGGTGAGAGTCTTGTTGAGACAGGAGCCTACTCGCTTAAAAAGTTGCGGACTAAAATCGAGGAGAAGAGCGATAACAACACACCTTCGTTTCTGCTTGTTCTCACAGCTGTGGGTCCTGCCTACCGCCGTGAAGACGGCGTCTATGTAGCTCCGATTAATCTGTTAAGACCATAGACCTTGCCAAGGTTTTTCGAACAAATTACCTTGCCAAGGTTTTGTGAGTAACATTTGGTGGATACCGGCATTTTGCAAAAAAACATTTGGTGGAATTATGTTTTTAGGTTACATTCGTACATAAAAATTTTAGGCAATGGAAGACCATGTAATCTTTTTCAAAAGAAAGATGTGTCTATGAGAATGTTATAGCCCAGATGCTGAGAGCAACCGGAAAGAACCTGTCCTATCATACGATTCCATACGCCGAAGGCAAGAAGTATTATGAAATAGATTTTGTCATCCCCCACAAGCATAAGATATCGCCTGTTGAGGTGAAGTCCTCCGGGTATAAAACGCATAAATCATTAGAC
>JAQVSH010000293.1 GCA_028700615.1 Bacteroidales bacterium | reverse complement strand
CTATTGGATGGAATTCTTCTGGAACTATGGGAGCACCCGGCAATACCGATTATCCCGAATACATAAACAAGTCTGGTTTCTCAGCCCTTCCGGGTGGTTATCGCGGCTATCTTGACGACTTCGGCGGTGTTGGTGTTACCGGCTACTTTTGGAGTTCTGAGGAGTTCGAAACAACTAATGCCTGGAGTCGGAGCCTGCGCTACGATAACAGCGACGTAACCAAGGGCGGCGGCAGCAAGGAAAACGGGTTTTCTGTTCGTTGTGTCCAGGACTAGTTAATAATGATTATTAAAGAGCAAAACTAAAGCCTTACAAAACATATGATTAATCAATAAGCTAATTTGAATAAAGATGAAAAAAACGATTATTTTCTTATTTACATTGGTGTTCATTTATGCCTGTACACCACAAGACGCTCCCAATACGTTTACCGATAGCCGTGATGGCAAAGTGTATAAAACGGTACCCATTGGAGAGCAAGTATGGATGGCTGAAAACTTGGTGTATTTACCTGCTGTTAGTGCTCCGTTATCAGGATCTTCCACAGCACCTCATTATTATGTTTATGGTTATGATGGTACAAACGTAGATGAAGCCAAAGCTACAGCCAACTACACAACCTATGGTGTTCTCTATAACTGGGCGGCGGCAGTGACTGCATGTCCTGAAGGCTGGCATTTACCTAGTGGTGAGGAGTGGGCAGAGTTAACTGATTTTCTGGGAGGAGAAGATGTGGCCGGAGGCAAAATGAAAGAAACAGGTTCGTTGCATTGGGGTGGTCTAAACACTGCAACCAATGAAAGTGGTTTTACGGCCTTCCCGGGAGGGCTTCGCCACACTGATGGTATTTCTGCTAATATGGGAGGATACGCTTATTTTTGGTCCCTCTCAGAGTATGGGCTTAACCTCGCATGGGGCTTGAATTTGGTCTTTATTAGCACAAATGTAACCTATGGCGCATACATGAAGGGAGGCGGGTATTCTGTCCGTTGTTTACAGGATTAATTTATTTGATATCGGCATAAGACTTTTAGTGTTTTTTGCGCATAAATATGCTAATAATTTGTTAATTAAAAAATTCTCTATGCTTCATTGCAAAACTTACAATACAAGTAAGAAAGACGGCAGTGAAATGAAAAAATGTATTTTCTCTTTCTGCCGTAGATTACTGCTTTATGTCTGTTATCCTATGGAAAAGCATGTGGTAATCTTAAATGGAATTTCCCTGGAAGAAGAAAGTTTGTCTGCAGGTCTTATATAAGATTCGCAGACTATTATCGGTTACAAATAAACGAATATGAAAGGTGTTAAATATTTATATTATAGCTATTTATTAAACACGTCTAATAAATAAAGCTTGCCACATTTTCTTTTTATTGTTTGAAATATGGTTTATGGGAAAGATGAAAGAATACCAATGCGGGGGTTGTGGAAACATTTTCTATGTGTATGAGGGGATGGGAGTCCAGGGAATAAATTATTATTGCTCCCGTTGCGGAAAATCAAAATTCCAATATCATAAATTGCGCCGTCCGCTGGGATTCTTTATCTGTGAATGCGGTGGTTCTTTTCACAATGTAGCCCTCAAAGCCGCCTGCCCCCAATGCGGCAGTACCGATACCGCTCCTACTGGAAAAGAAAATACATGGGAATAGCTTGTCGGACAGAATAGAACCTGTATAATTTGAAAAACTTCACAACCCTTCCTGATGGGAAATATCATTCGAATGTATTTAATGGACTTGGTGGTTACGGTCTCTGGTGGGCTTCTACGCAGTACGGTTCAGATGTTTCTTGGTATCGTCACTTGGCGCCCAATTACAACCAAGGATTATGGTTTTTCTCCGCGTTGCGTAATGGCTTAATTGACAGAAATAATAAAAGAAATACTGCCATTATCAAATATTAATTATGCAACAATAAACTTAATTCAAATACGATGAAAAAAAAGATTATTTATTTATTTGCTATGGTGTTCATCTATTCCTGTACACCACAAGATGCTCCCAATACCTTTACTGATTCCCGGGATGACAAAGTGTACAAAACAGTAACCATCGGCTCCCAAGTATGGATGGCAGAAAACCTGGCGTATTTACCTGCTGTTAGTGCTCCGGCATCAGGATCTTCCACGGAACCTCATTGTTACGTTTATGGTTATGCCGGCACAGACGTAGCTGCAGCCAAAGCCACAACCAACTATACAACCTATGGAGTACTTTATAACTGGCCTGCCGCAATGATTGCCTGCCCTGACGGCTGGCACCTGCCCACTGATGTAGAATGGACACAATTGGAAACTTTTCTAGCAAATAATGGCTATAATTATGACGGCTCAACAGGAGGAAGTGGTGTATATGGTGTTAGAAACAAAATTGCCAAATCTATGGCAAGTGCAAGCGGATGGCAATCCTTTGATGAAGATGGGGTAATAGGAAATACCGACTACCCGGAATATATAAATAAGTCAGGGTTCTCAGCTCTTCCGGGGGGCTATTGTGACGGCATAACAACATTGGCATTCTATGAACTTGGCTATGCCGGTGAGTGGTGGAGTTCTACAGAGCTCGATGGAAATACTGCTTGGGTTTGGACGCGGAGGATGATCTCCCCAATTACCATGGTGAGCAGAAGCGGCAGACTCAAGGGGCCTGGGTGGTCTGTTCGTTGTGTTAGGGATTAAGTGTGCACAGAGGCTGATACAGAGCACACAGGCACAATGCGCTAAACAACTGTAGGTGTGAACTATAATCAAGATAGTGGGACTTTGTTAACGACCAGGAAGAGTAACGAAAGCAAGGTAAGACTGCAGAGGTCGAGCGAACGGACTGGCTGAGTTACCCGACAGAGAACGACAAGGAACCGGAACAAAGATGAGCCACCGGCAGGGACCAACAGGGGAATCTGCCAAACCACCCGATGATGAAAATCGAAAAGACGCAACCGATAAGTAAAGAACAGGTATGGTCGGCGTGGGTGTTGATCATGTCAGCCTTCAGGAAATTGAAGCTAACCCGCGCAAGTACCTGTATCCTTTGTGGAACCGGCTGGCCAACTTGTATCTCCACGAAGTCTATCGAGTATATTTTCTATGCATGTATACGGTGAATTATTACCATGGAAGTCCAACAAAAAAATAACCAAAGTAAAACCAAAGAACTGACAAGCAAAAAGATATGAAAGCAATAAAAATCGGACAAATTATTTTTGTTAATGCCATGCTATTAACAAGCGGCTGTACACCTCTTCAGTACATCAGCATTTCAACAAATCCCAACGGGGCATCTGTTTACG
>JAQVSH010000292.1 GCA_028700615.1 Bacteroidales bacterium | reverse complement strand
TCACCCATGCTCAGCCCAACATCATAGAACCGGCTGCAGGTCTTAAAAATGTGGTGGTATATACCGACCGGGCTATGATCAAAAAAGAGGCTTCTTTTCCACTGAAGAAGGGAGAAAATCTGATCAAAATTTCAGGAATAACTCCACAGATGATTGATCAGTCTATTCAGGCCAGTATTTTGGGAAAAGATATTTTAATCACTGAAGTTAAGGTAGAAGAAACTTATCTTGGAAAAATACAACAGGAACAATTGCAAAAGCTTCAATCCCGGATGGATAAACTGGACGAACAGATTCAAAAGGGGGAAAACCAGATACAGGCTATCCGGGTATCCAGCGATTTCTACGGTAAAGCAACTCCATTCCCTTCGAATCAAAGAGTTTTGCCCGCTGATGTAGATGCCTACGCAAAATTTATTGAGAAATCCTTAAACGAAAACAACACCAGAATTACCGCCATCCATTCTGGACTTAAAAAACTGATAGCAGAGAAGGCAGCCATTGAATTGGAACTCAAAAATCAGGAAAATAACAAATCATATACCAAGAACATTCTCATCAGTGCTCTCTCTTTATCGGATCAAACAAAAACTGATCTTACATTTTCTTATCTTACGCTTGAAGCCGGCTGGTATCCGCAATATGATATAAGGGCTAACCCGGAAAATACATCTATTGATTTGGGTTACTTTGCCGGAATCTGGCAATTTACCGGAGAAGACTGGAAAAACGTATCTGTAGAAGTTTCCACATCCAGACCCGCGGTATACGGTAATATCCCCGAACTTTCCGAATGGTATGTAGATATTTATAGTCCTGAAATTTATGGAAAAGGCAGAAGTGCTTTAATGCAACTGGAAAGTTTTTCGGAAGAAGACAAATCTATGGAGACTAAATCAGCTGCCGAAATGAATGATTTTTTTGAGAAGACTGAAATACAGGAAGGATCTACTTCTTTTAGCTTTTTGCTTCCCGGAAAAATAGATATTCTTTCTGACGGACAACCTCACCGTTTTTCAATAGCCACCTCAAAAGCCGAAGCTAAAATTATGTATTCATCCACTCCGATTTATACTCAGGCTGCTTATCTGAAAGCCACGTTGAAAAATCCCTTCACATTTCCTCTGCTGGCGGGCACTATGAATGTGTTTTATGATCAAAAACTGGCCGGTTCCACCCCGATTTTGAAAAACATTCTTCCCGATGACGAAATGAATGTGTCCCTTGGAATAGATGAAGGCATTAAAATCGAGAGAAAACTTCAGAACAAGTATACAGAATATGCCGGAGTGTTCACCAGAGACACCAAAGTAAACTATGAATATAAGATCACACTGACCAGCGGAAAAAGTAAACCGATAGCCATAGATCTGATAGACAGAATCCCCGTATCAAGAAATGAAAAAATTAAAATCACGGTAGACTCTCCTAAAAATCAGGAAGCAGAAATTTCAGAAACCGGAATTGTTACCTGGCATCTCAATATTGCTCCCACGGAAAAAAAGGAGATCATTATCAAATTTAGTGTGGAATATCCCAAAGACATTAACATAACCGGACTTGAATAACTGACCATGGTCAAAAAACGCGGGTAATTTTTTGGCTCCATTTTTGAAAGTAACCGGTGAAATATTGAATTACACTGATTTCTTCTTGGGGAATGGCTTGTTTTTTCAATCCGAAAATTATCCTTGTAAAAGCGAAAGGCTTAATAATAAATTGGTATATAAACCAGATAATCATCAGACAAGAGCCGATGATGAGCAGTGCTTTAACCGCAATTGAATAACCGGTCGGTATGATAAGGTAAGCCATAACCACCAAAACAGGTTGGTGGATCAGATAAAAAGGGTAAATAGCCCGGTTTAATGGCTTTCTTAACAAGTGATCTTTATTAAAATACTGTTTGAAGTATCCCAGTACGGTTAAACTCATGGCCCATCCCATGACAATTGATAAATGAGTCCAGGTAAGCCATTCTATTCCGGTTCTTTCTTTCAAAAAAGGAATTTGCATCATCACCAGCGTAATGACCGTAAGAGACAACCATATACAACGGTCTCTGACGATATGTTTTACAATATTTGCATTTCCCAAGAAAATAAATCCGGCGACAAAATACAGAAGGTACAGACAGAAATAAGCCCAGTCATCTGCAAGAGCGTGAGTTTCTTCAGGGAAATAAGGCCTCAGCCAAATTTGAGAAGCCAGGACAGGAATCACAAATAGTATCATTCCTCCCCTTAATTGAGTTATTTTTTCTATTATACCTTCAAAAACACTATATCCTTTTGACCTAAAAAAAGCAATAAAAGGAATAAACAACATGACAATCAAATAAAGATAAAGCAAGTACCACAGATGATGCCAGCTAAAATTTCCTTCAGGAAAAAATCCTTCAAACATATGCGTGTAAAAATTGAAGAGAGAAGGATATTGATCTGCCTTTTCCAAATAGACTTGCACCGGGACTAACAGAAAAAGACCAAAAAGAAAAGGCAACATCAATCTCAAAGAACGTTCTCTGACAAATTCTGAAATATTACGGAATCCTAAAGCAAAACGGGTTCCTGCTCCTGAAACAAGAAATAACAACGGCATTCTCCAAATATGTAGGAAGCTCATTACGGGAGCGAGCCCGGATAATTGCACTTCGTTCTTGACAGGGAAATACCACTCATTAAATACCATGCCCACATGAAAAATAAAAACACTGAAGATCAGGAAGATTCTGATCCAGTCAACATACATTTGTCTTTCGCGATTCATCTTTTTTTTTATTTGATTTCTTCGCAAAAGAAGGGCTTATACTCTTAAAGGAGGTATTTTCTTATCGGGAGGTACTTCGTGCCGATCTTTTAAAACATTCTGTTTTGCTGATTAAAAGGAGTTTCTGTATTCAGACGGAGTTTTCCCTGTGAGATTTTTAAAGGCTTTATTAAAACTGGCCTTGGAATTATACCCGACCATTTCTCCTACTTCTTCGATTTTATATTTCATTCTTTCAGGTCCGGAAAGAATTTTTTTTGCCTCATCAATCCTATACTTTGCCAACCAGGTATAAAAATTCATACCACATTTTTCATTGATGACCTGAGAAACTTTGTGAGAAGTCTCTCCTATTTTCCCGGATAAATCAGGCAATGAAGCCATATTATCGGCATAATATTTTTCATTTCGTACAAAGTCCTCAAGTTTTCTCAAGATATCCTCTTTATCTGATGCTTCAAGAGAAGACTTCCTATATTTTTCGGTATTTTCCACAGAGAGTTCAGAAAAAAAACTGGAACGGCTCAC
>JAQVSH010000291.1 GCA_028700615.1 Bacteroidales bacterium | reverse complement strand
TAGCAACTCCATTACAACACTCGTCTTGAAGCTGGCTGATTTTCGTTTCTGTTTTTCCATTTGAGTACAAATTTAACGCTTTATATCGCCTTGTTTTGTACTCGGTTCTTTTAGACACTAATATAACTCACACTAAAACCTCTCGGGGTTTGCCAGGCGGCAGGGGCAGAAGGCCCCTGAGAGTGCCTCCCCGTTAAAGAATTGAAATAAATTAAAAAAATACTCGGTTATTTGGATTTAATACAAAAGGATATAATGTCCCAATTGTTGCGGGTGTCCCGTTGTAGGGGTTTGGGACAGGGGGGAGCACAATATTAAAACTCAATTCTCGGTTACGCCCTGTTTTTTATATGGTTTCTGGACTCCACTATGATTAATTAAATAAATACGTAGAACACTTAATCCTTTACACAACGTACAGACATAGCGTTTCCCTTGGGGTTAGTGTGAGTGGTAATGTCGCTTTTATTGTAGCCTAGGGACTGGTACCAAGCTTCACCTGTAGCACCTCCCGCAGAACTCCACCAACGGCCGTATTCATCGCCATACCCATAGTTCCCATTATAGTCGCGCCAACCTCCCGGCAGTCCTGTAAAGCCGCTTTCATTAGTAGCTTTTCTATTTGGCCTGTCCCAATGAGATGTTCCTGTTTCTTTCATTTTGCCACCAGCTACTTCTGCTCCTCCAAGATATGAAATCAGCTGTGCCCAATCAGCATGACTGGGTACGTGCCAACCCTTGGGACAAAGAAGTCCCGTTTCAACAGCATACCAATTATATAAAGCGCCGTATGGGTCTTTGTAACCAATATCATCATTATGCCAACTATAACCTGGCATTTTTGAACTAGACTTCTTCTGTAAAAGCGGAATACTGATACCATTATTTAATTTTGTGACCTTTAGGTTTTCCTTCATCCACAATTTTGAACCAATTTGAACCGTAGTATAAGAATTACCATCAATATCTTTAACAATAAACAGAGTTCCATCTATATATTTTTCCTCCGAAATTATTCGTCCGGTATTACTCTCCATAGTCCACACACCATTCTTCTTATTGTTTTTTAAGACACCGTTTGCTTTTTCTCCATCTTTGTATACCTCCTGAACCGTGTCATAACAATCACCGTCCTTCATTATCCTGCTTGTAAATATTCTTTCCTTAATAAGACTACCACTTGTATACGACCGTTCTCGTTCTAGCTCTCCGTTTTCTTTATATAAATTATAAAAACCGTCAGCAATAACATTATTTGAATAGTAGATCGAATCCTTTAGAGTGCCATTGCTATACCACTCTTTCGATATGCCATGCTTTTTATTTTGTAGATATATTACCTCTTGTTGAATTAACCCATTATCATACCAGATAGACTCCTTCCCAGATTTCTTTCCAGCAACATACTGCATTTCAGATTTTTCTGTACCATTTGGATACCATTCTATCATTACACCATCCAATATGCCGTTAAGATAAGTGGCCTCATGCTGTTTCTTCCCGTCTTCGCACCAACAAGTTTCTTTACCATGCTTTTTATCTTTAGAATAGTTTGTCTCTGACTTTACATTCCCGTTCTCATACCATTCTGTAACGATTCCATCCATCATGCCGCCAAGATAAGTAACCTCAATTTGCTTTTTCCCATCTTCGTCCCAATAAGATTCTTTACCATGCTTTTCATCTTCAAAATAGTTTACCTCTGACTTTACATTCCCGTTCTCATACCATTCGGTGTGTAAACCTTCTTTCTCACCTTCAACGAATTGACCCTCATACTTCTTCTTATTTGGACCATATCGTTCAACAAACAAACTGTTTTTTTTGCCCTCCTTAAATTGTCCTATCGTAACCGACCTATTGTTGATTAGAATTGTATCTAATAAAATGCCCGTGAATAATTGCCCGTCTTTATAAGCCAATCCACGATTGAAGCGTAGATCTTTATAACGAGCTAAGGGAAGGTCTTCTTGGGCCATGCAAGGAATAAATAACAATACTATTACCAAGTATAAATACGTCTTTTTCATTATATATTTCATTAAAAAATTATCCTTCGAGAGAAATTTTATTTTCAATTTTCCTCACACTTCTTTGTATTGATAAGAAAGCAAGTATAGTTCCTATAAGAACAATCAATAAGATTCCTCCACCCACAACAAGAAGTGAACGGTATTTGTATGTGGCTTTTATTTGCTTTCTTGAATTGTATTTTATCTCTGCTTGATTGAGACGATCATTATACTTCTCCTCTACCTGATTCACTTGATATTGATGTTCTAATTCGATCTGGTTAATCTTGTGGTTCCTTTCTCTATTCTTAATCGTATATACCCTGTAAAACTGATTTAGCAGGTTGTTTTGATCACTTTCCTTAATCTCTGGTAATAGAGTCAAAAACATATCAGTAGCTTCCTTTTGTTTGCTGAACTCTCTATCAAAGAAAGATGAGTAGCTGTTTCTTATTGTTGACAGTACGGCAGCCCGTTGAGATAAATTAATTTTTTTAAGAATAGATGATGTATAATCAATCAGCTCATTCCCTGAAGATTCGTATCTTCTTATAAAGCTTAATGTGTACTCAATATTTTTTATATCAACGTTATTGGGTAATGTAAACAGTAACTTAGACAATGAGACACAATTCTGATATGTACTGTTTACAGTTTGTGTATTATAAGCGGTTAAGAGATCAAAAAGTTGAGCACGTACATCCAAAGGCCTGTTTTTCAAAACATCAGTATATCCATCAAGCAAAAGTTTCTTTGGCGGGTAACTCTCTGCATCCATCTTTCTATATGCATACTCCAATTTGGATTGTATACCCGGCTGACTCACAACCCAAGTCCGATACTTTTCTTTTTGATAGAAATCCCAGTATTCCTTGCCATAAGGATATGACCAATAACCGGATCCCGACCAGTCGCTTTCTTTAAAAAGAGTCTTGAAAACATTGAAAGATACTGTATAGTTGGCTAACCCTGTTGTATCAATAACAACTTCCTGTTTAACATTCTCAGGTTCAGCAACAAATTCTTTTTGAGGAAGAGCCGGAGTCGTCGCTTGTTGTAGGTTTAAATCTGACAGACCAACGGCAACGGGGGCTGGATATTCAGTCCTGACCGGATACGGATCTTTTTTTACTTTTTCCTTCCATGTGGGGGCTATTGTCCAAATAAAAACCAGAATACCTGCGGCAGCTGCAATTGAAGCAAGCATTATTATAAAATGCCATACAATAAGAGATAAATTAAAAACATATTTATCTTCAACTTTCGAGAAATAGCGATTGTTTTTCATTATAAA
>JAQVSH010000290.1 GCA_028700615.1 Bacteroidales bacterium | reverse complement strand
CGATCTTATACATATTGAACCTGGAGATACTTTCAGGTCCGTATATTTTGGTCAGGGAAATAAACTCTGTAATGGGAGCCATCTTGTTGTTTGCTGTGCGAACCATAATTTTATTCAGCCCTTCTTCATTGGCCCGGTAAGAGGCATCTGCCTGAAGCATAATCCTGTACTGTTTCCCGAATTGGTTAAAGTTGCTGACATACATTCCTCCGTAATAGGCCTGCATGGCACTCATAATATTACTTACCGTGAGTCCGGCTTCTTTTACTTTCGGTACATTGACTTTCATCAGGAACTGGGGGAAAGTTGGGTTAAAGGTAGTATAGGCATTCTGGATTTCCGGGCGTTGATTGAGTGCCGCCAGAAAATCCTGTGCCACTTTGTAGAATTGTTCAGTGGTGTGGGCTTCTTTATCCTGAAGTTGAAAGCTGAATCCTCCGCTCATGCCGAAACCTTGAATGGTGGGTTGTGAAAACGGGGTGATGGTAGCATCCCGGATTCCTGAAGTTTGTTGCATTAAACTGTTCATGACATCCAGATTACTAATTCCCGGCCGGTCTTTCCAGTTCTTCAATTCCATGATGATCATGGCGTATGAGCTCCCGCTTCCGGCCATCATATTCTGTCCGGCCATACGCAATACACTGTTTACTCCTGGAATGGCGCGGGCAATGCTGTCTACTTTATCCAGTACCGCGTTGGTACGTTCCATGGAAGAGGCCGGCGGCAGAGAAATGTTGACAAAAACGGTTCCCATATCCTCTTCGGGCACAAAAGCAGCCGGAGTCGTTTTCATCAGCACGACAAATCCGATAGTAAATGCCACGATGGCGGTAATGACAATCCCTTTCTTTTTGGCCAGGAACGTGACTGACTGACCGTATTTTAATTTGGTGGCTTCAAATCCCGCATTGAACAGGGCAAAAAAGTTTGTTTTATGTTCCTGTTCCTCTCCTTTTTTGTGTTTGGATTTTAAAAATATAGCGGCAAGAGCCGGACTCAGGGTCAGTGCATTGACGGCCGAAATCAAAATAGCAATGGCTAAGGTTACACCGAATTGTTTGTAGAAGACTCCGGAGGATCCGGAAATGAAAGTTACGGGAATGAAAACCGATGCCATAACCAGCGTAATGGAGATGATGGCCACTGAGATTTCATTCATGGCATCAATGGAAGCTTTTCGGGCCGACTTATATCCCTGGTCCAATTTGGCATGGACCGCTTCCACCACCACAATGGCATCATCAACCACGATCCCGATGGCAAGGAGAAGCGCGAACAGGGTGAGAAGGTTTATACTGAAGTCAAACAGATACAGGAAGAAAAAGGTCCCTACAATGGCAACCGGTACGGATATGGCCGGAATCAATGTGGAACGGAAATCCTGAAGAAAGAGGTATACGACCAAAAAGACCAGAATAAATGCTTCCAGCAGTGTTCTCAGAATTTTATTAATAGAAGCATCAAGAAATTTGTTGGCATTGACAGTGTTGACGTAATGAATGCCTTCAGGAAAAGATTCAGCCACTTCATCCATAACCTTTAAGGATTCGGTGATAACTTCACGGGCATTCGATCCGGAGGTCTGGCTGACCGCAATGTTTGTCGCGGGCATCCCGTCTACCAGCAGGTCGCTGTTGTAAGATTGCGCTCCCAGTTCTATCCTGGCTACGTCTTTCAGCCTGAGAAAATGGCCGTTGTCTTCTGCTTTGATAATGACGTTTTCAAATTCTTCTACTGTTTTGAGTTTTCCGGTGTAACGGATTACATACTGGAAACTCTGGTCTCCCTGCTCTCCGAAACGACCCGGGGCGGCTTCAATGCTTTGATCTGCCAGGGCAGATGTTACATCGGTGGGCATGATTCCATAGATGGCCATGATATCGGGTTTCAACCAGATTCTCATAGAATAGGTCATAGACCCGAAGGCTGCGGCCGATCCGACCCCTGTGACTCTTTTTAATTTCGGGATAATGTTTATATCTGCATAGTTTTGGAGAAATATCTGATCATAGGCGGGATTTTCACTGTAAAGAGCCGACATCAGCAACATACCTCCCTGTTGTTTTCTTACACTCACCCCTGCACGGGTCACCTCAGCCGGAAGCAGGCTGGAAGCACTGGATACCCTGTTCTGTACTTCTACAGCCGCCATATCGGGATCGGCTCCGACTTCGAAATAAACGCTAATGGAACCGCCTCCGTCGTTGGTGGCGCTTGAGGTCATATAGGTCATTCCCTCAACACCGTTAATTTGTTCTTCCAGTGGAATAATTACGCTGTTCAGAACGACTTCGGCGTTAGCGCCGGCATAATTTGCCATGACCCTTACCGTAGGCGGAGCAATGTCAGGATATTGTTCAATGGGCAGTGCAACCAGACCCAATACTCCTAACAAAACAATAATGATGGAAATCACCGTACTGAGTACGGGACGTTCTATGAATTTTTTAAACATGGATTGAAGTTTTCTTGTTGGAATTAATGAAGGTTCTGATATAAACTGTTCGCATTGATTTCTTTGGGAACAATAGTATTTCCGTCATTTAAAGAGGCAATGCCTGCGGTAACCACTTTGTCTCCGGGCTTCAGGCCTTCGGATACCAGAAAGAATTTTCCGTCATCACTGGGAGTGGAGGTAAATGCAATAGATTTGACTTTGTTTTCAGACTCAAGTACATAGATAAAACGTTTGTTTTGCAATTCGAAGGTGGCCTCCTGGGGTATTACCAGGACATTCTCTTTAATTTCAGGAATGCTCACGGTGGCGCTGGAACCGCTTCGCATCAGGCCTAAGGAGTTCGGAAAAACCGCTTTGAAGGTGGCTGATCCGGTTTCAGTGGAAATCAAACCGCTGGCCATTTCTACTTTTCCTTTTTCAGGATATTCTTCAGAGTTTGCCAAAATGAGCGTGGCTTCCGGCATATTGATCACTTTATCTTCGATGGTGATTCCTTCAGAATCTGTCAATAAATTCAGCAGCTGTTTTTCGTTGATTGAAAAATAGGCAAAGATGTTCTCAATATCGGAAAGAGTTGTCAGTGCCTCTGCACTGTTACTGCTGACGAGAGCCCCGATTTTATAAGGAAAAGTTCCGATGATGCCATCCTGAGGACTTCGGATGTTGGTGTAATCAAGATTCGTTTTGGCATTGGAATAAGCCGCTTCTGCCTGAGCTTTCATGGCTTCTTTTGCTTCCAGTATAAGTTTTGCTGAGGTTAACCGGTATTCGCTGACAATTTGTTTCTCAACAAGAGGCCTTACTTTTTCAATCTCGATTTTTGCCGCATTCACTTCGGCATCTGAGATCGGAAGAGCGTCGT
>JAQVSH010000289.1 GCA_028700615.1 Bacteroidales bacterium | reverse complement strand
CCTTCCGGTTGTGGAGATGTTGAATTTTATCTGGAAGGAAAAGGGATGCGCCTGATTGGAGAAGGACCCGGAGGGGTTCCTGTGGAAACAAACAATATAAGTGCACCTTTACGTGGCGGAACAGCATTTGTATTATTGCGCTTATTGCCTCATTGGGAAGGCCATAATCCGCAAATTTCCGTAACTTTGGAATTATGAAAAAGACTATGAGATTATTATTTCTGGCTTTGGCAACCGGCCTTATGGCTATTTCCTGTCAGGATTTGGGTCATACGTATACGTATTATTTCGGATCCCGCACCGAGATCACTTTCAGTGAAGTGACCGCTTCTACAACACCCGGTTTGCGGGAACTGGCCGCGATGCTCTCCCAGGAAAGCAATGACCTCCGGAAAGATTTTCAATTTGACTGGATGGTGACAGGAGGAGGAAGTACGAAGGAAGAAGCGCTGGATAATGCCGTAAATGAAGCTATAACTGGGTTTACATCCAGTGTGGTTCATTCCTTTACATTGGAAATGGATGCTTTTGGCACCGAGTTTGACGCGAAAAAACAGGAACTGGCCGACCTTCTATCACAGGAAACAGGATCCGTAAATTTCACGGTACGCCTGTATTTAACAGCCGACAGCGAAGTGACTGCCGTCTACGAAATACCCCTGGCAGTTTCAGAAGCCTTTACTTTTGAGTGTCACGGAAAAAATGACACCTATTAAAGAACAGGCAAGATACTGATAATCCGTATGTCTTTAACGGGACGGTCTGCAGGACCGGTTTCCGTGGCAGCGATCTTGTCTATGATCTCCAGTCCATCAATGACTTCTCCGAACACCGTGTAATTGCCGTCCAGTTGGCGGCAGGCTGTTTCGTTGTGAACAATATAGAATTGAGAGCCTGAAGATGCTTTTTCCGGATTTACCGAATCCCCTGTCCGGGCAGCGGCAATCGCACCTTTTTTATGTATCAGTTCGGGCACGAACTCTGCCGGGATTGTATATCCGGGGCTTCCTGAACCAAGACGTTGTCCGGGGGCAGCATCACGAGACTGCGGGTCACCGCACTGGATCATAAAGCCTTCAATAACCCTGTGGAACAGTATGTTGTCGTAAAATCTTTCGGAAGCCAGTTTTACAAAATTGTCCCGGTGAAGCGGGGTGTCGCTGTAAAGACGAATGGTCATGGTTCCTTCGGTAGTCTTCAATTCAAAAACGGGTTCCTCCGGAAGACCGGCGGGATCAAATGCCGGTGCTTTCACGGTTTGGGAGGGTTCATCACGTTTAACGGCAGCCTGGTCTTTTGCCTTTTTGCCCGTGTTGTTGCAGGATCCCATAAACAATGCACTCATACAGATCAGTAAATAAATTGTGGTATTTTTCATAAGACTAAGGTAGTGATTTTTTTTTACATTTGTACATTATGAAAGTAAGGATAATCAACCGTTCCCGGTACCCGTTGCCGGAATACGCAACGTCTTTATCGGCCGGAATGGACCTGCGTGCAGATCTGCCTGATGCTATAGTTTTAAATCCCCTGGAAAGGTTTCTTGTTCCTACAGGTCTTCATATTGCCCTGCCTCCGGGCTACGAGGCTCAGGTCAGACCACGAAGCGGCATGGCTGTCAAAAAAGGACTCGGGATATTGAACAGTCCTGGGACTATCGATGCGGATTACCGGGGAGAGATCAGGATTATCCTGGTAAACCTTTCCAATGTTCCCGTAAAGATCGAACCCGGTGAAAGGGTGGCACAAATGATCGTGGCTTCACACGAACGAGTTGAATGGGAACCTGTTGAAGAACTGGAACATACTGAACGCGGAGAAGGCGGGTTTGGCTCAACAGGAGGTAAATAATGCAGGTATGAAAGACAAACTGTATTCATTGTTTTTAAAACATCCCCTTATTTGTACAGATACCAGGCTGATTCGTTCGGGATGTCTTTTTTTTGCACTCCGGGGAGAACGATTTGACGGGAATCATTTTGCCCTCGAAGCCCTCGCCAAAGGCGCCGCATATGCTGTTGTAGATAACTGTTTGGTAGATGATCCCCGTTTGATCAGGGTGCCAGATGTTTTGGCTGCTTTGCAGCATCTCTCTGTAATTCATCGCAAGACTTTCAATATTCCCGTGATAGCTCTGACAGGATCTAACGGGAAAACGACTACCAAAGAATTGATCCATGCCGTACTTGCTACCCGATTCCGTGTGACGGCAACAAAAGGGAATCTCAACAACCATATAGGAGTGCCGTTGAGTCTTCTGGAGATGAACAGTGAAACACAAGCCGGGTTGTTTGAAATGGGAGCCAGCCATCCGGGAGAAATTGCTTTTCTTACGGAAATGGTCAGGCCGGATGCCGGACTTGTCACCAATATTTCCAGAGCACACATGGAAGGATTTGAAACGATAGAAGGTATCAAAAAATGCAAAGGTGCGTTGTACGATTACCTGGCATCTTCCTCAGGCGTGGTATTTTACAATGCAGATGACCCTGTGCTTTGCCGCATGCTGGAGGAAAGGAATATTTATAAAAAAGCAATAGCATACGGTACGGAGGTACAAGGAGTCAAAGCCGAGGTCGTTGAAGGCGTTCTTCAATTGAATGTGGAAGGGTACCCGTTGATCAAAACCAATCTGGCAGGAAAGTACAATACCCCCAATGTGCTGGCAGCGTTGGCTGTAGGAAAATATTACGGGACCGACCCGATGGAAACCGCCAATGCCATAGCTTCCTATAGTCCCTCTAATTACCGTTCACAATGGATACAGACATCCCGGAACAAGATCCTGGCAGATGCCTATAATGCGAATCCGGTAAGTATGGTTTTATCACTCGATAGTTTTTCAGCGGCCGAAGGATCCCGAAAGTGTCTTGTTTTAGGGGATATGCTGGAATTGGGATCGGAATCACACCGGGAACACCTGAAGATTGTGGAACAGGTAGAACGAATAAAAGCAGAGAAAGTGTTTTGGGTAGGACCCCTTTTTACCCGGGCTGCCGAAGAAAAGGGGGCGGCTGGAATGTGTTTTCCTCATGTAGACGCATTGATCACATACCTGGAAAAAGAAGCTCTTGAAGGATGGGTAATCTTAATCAAAGGATCCAACGGGATCCGCCTGATAAAACTTATTACATCCGGAGTTCTTGGAAAGTGATTTTTTTTCCGGACACAAAAAAACGCAATACGATACTTCCCTTGTACATGACGCCGCTGAGATCCGGTTTTTTCCCGCCCGAACGTGACACGTGTGGGCACATTTTCCAAAAATGCAAGTGGGCTTTGTAAACAGATCCTGTGAACTTGTATTTTCCCTGGAAACAATAAGCGATA
>JAQVSH010000288.1 GCA_028700615.1 Bacteroidales bacterium | reverse complement strand
GTCCATACCGATATTTTGATGATTTTTTTGATAACTTTGCCCGTTTTGTGATAAATGTTTACAGTATTCCGGATTTTCCGCGCGTAAATTTCCGTTATTTGCAGGTAATATCAAAGAGAAATCGAACAATAGAATTTATATAAGATACTCTATGAAATCTTTCTATAAGGTTTTTATTCCGGGGCTGGTAATATGTCTTTTTTCGTTTTCATCCTGCAAAAAAGACGATACCACTCCAGAACTTCCTAATCGTACCGTGATTGTTTACATGGTTTCCGACAATGCTCTATATGAAAATGCCTTGGATAACATTGAACAAATGAAAGAAGGATGGGGCGCCTATGATGGAAATCTGATTATTTATTTTGATTCGCCCAATGATCTTCCGCGATTGATGAAGATGGAAAAAAACGGTACGCTCACCACCATCAAAGCCTATCCTGATCAGAATTCCGCTTTGCCCGGCGTAATGAAAGGAGCCATCGGGGATGCACAACGCCTGTATCCGGCTAAATCCTACGGAGTCATTCTGTGGTCCCACGGAACCGGTTGGGTACCTTACAATACCTTTTATAGCTCCTCCCGGTCCATGTCTTCCGGCATTCAATATTTACATTCCAATGTAATGCTTCCTGAAGGCTTTGTAAAAACTTTCGCCGGAACAATGACGCTTCAGGAAGTTGATCAGGCATTGCCTTCCGGTCTTGACTTTATTATATTTGATGCCTGCTTTATGGGTGGAATAGAAGTGGCTTACGAACTTCGGGACAAAGCCAGCTATATTCTGGCCTCCCCCACTGAAATTCTGAGTTATGGAATGCCTTATGAAGATATCATTCCGGAACTTTTTGAAACAGAAGCAGATCTTTTGAATGCAGCACAGAAATATTACACATTTTATATGAATCAGACCGGATATTCCTGTTCCGGATCGATCGGACTGGTTAAATGTTCTGAACTGGAAGCCCTGGCTCTGGCAACAAAAAACATTGTTCAAAACAAATGGGAAACGATTCAACAACTGGATTTGTTATCCGTTCAGATTCTGGATCGATACGCGTTGCCTGTTTATCATGATCTTGGAAATTTTATAGAGAAAATCAGCACTCCCGGAGAATATGCCGCTTTTGAAACACAACTGGATAAAACCGTACTTTACAAAGCCTCAACCCCGTACTTTGTCGATGTCAGTCTGGATTACATCTCCGGGCTGAGTTGTTTTATTCCCAAGGATCAGGGAGACAAATTTTTAATTCCTTATGCCCGGTTGGACTGGGCAAAAGCAATTGGGTTGAGTTCTTACATTCAATAAACGTATTTTAATGAATATCAATATATTAGGAATAGAGTCATCTTGCGATGACACCTCTGCGGCAGTATTACAAAACGGCGTCTTGCGTTCCAACGTTATTGCCAGTCAACAGGTGCATATTGCCTACGGCGGCGTAGTACCCGAACTGGCCTCCAGAGCCCACCAGGCCAATATTATTCCGGTAGTCGATCAGGCGCTTAAAAAAGCCGGGATGAAACCTGAAGACATTCATGGCATTGCTTACACCCGGGGGCCCGGACTCATGGGTTCTCTGCTGGTAGGAACGTCTTTTGCCAAAGGATTTTCCATTGCCAGAAAAATTCCTGCTATGGATGTCAACCACCTCCATGCCCATATTCTTTCAGGTTTTGTATTACAGCCGGATAAGCCCAACAAGACTCCTCAGTTTCCCTTTCTTTCCCTGCTGGTTTCAGGCGGACACACTCAGATCGTGGCAGTCAGAGACTATTTTGAATATGAAATTATTGGCGAGACCATTGATGATGCCGCCGGAGAAGCTTTTGACAAATGTGCCAAAGTAATGGGACTCGGATACCCCGGAGGTCCTGCAATAGACCGCCTCTCCAAAGAAGGAAACCCCGATGCATTTGCGCTGAGTAAGCCCCATATTCAGGGACTGGATTTTAGCTTTAGCGGCTTAAAAACCTCCTTTTTATATCTGGTAAGGGATCAGCTCACAGAAAATCCCCGGTTTATTGAAGAAAACACGGCGGATCTGTGCGCTTCACTGCAAACTACCATTTGTGAGATTCTGATGGATAAACTGGTCAAAGCCTCCAAACAAACCGGCATCCGGGAAATTTGCTTGGGAGGAGGCGTGTCCGCAAACTCCGGCCTCAGAAATTTTGCTGCGGAAACAGCCAAAAAGCAGCGTTGGAACCTCCATCTGCCTGAACTTAGTTTCACCACGGACAATGCTGCCATGGTAGCTATTGTGGGATATTATAAGTATCTTAGGGGTGAATTTGCATCGCTGGACATGACTCCGGCCGCACGCATTTCCGCATTATAATTTCAGGGTATAAATGGGATTTTATGGAAAAAATTAAAGTAGGTCTGGCTGCTTTCGGAATGTCCGGCAGAGTATTTCATGCACCTTTCTTAAACATACATCCGGGTTTTGAACTGTCTGCCATTGTGGAGAGAAGCCGGGATGAAGCAAAAGCAATCTATCCGAAGGTAAGAATTTTGCGCAGTTTTGATGAACTGGCAGAAGATGAAAGCATAGAGCTGATTGTAGTCAACACTCCCGACCCAACACATTTTTCACTGGCGCATAAAGCCCTCAAAGCCGGGAAACATGTCATTGTAGAAAAACCTTTTGTTCTTTCCGTGGGTCAGGCCGAAGAACTCATCAGTCTGGCTAATCACAAAGAAAAAATATTGAGTGTATATCAAAACCGGAGGTGGGACGGAGACTCTTTAACCGTAAGAAATATATTACAACAGGGACTTCTTGGGCGGGTAGTGGAATTTCAATCTAATTTCTGCCGGTTCCGGCCCGTTCCGGTTGAAGGCACCTGGAAAGAAGATGGGAAAGTGACCGGACTCACGTACAACCTTGGGTCCCATTTAATTTATGAAGCCATTTCTTTTTTCGGATTACCAGACAGTATCTCCGGGGATCTGGATACCTTTCGCGATGGAGGAAACATTGAGGATTATTTTGTAATCCGGATGAATTACCCCCGCATGAGAGCTGTTTTGCGGGCATCCTACATGGAAAGAGAGCCATCCCCCCATTATGTCATTCACGGAGATAAAGGATCCTTTGTAAAATACGGAACAGACCCTCAGGAAGCGCAACTCAAAATGGGGAAAATACCTCAGGGAATGGATTGGGGAAAAGAAGACAGTCAGTTCTGGGGATTACTGCATACTGAGATTGACGGAAAAGTTTTCCGGGAAAAAATTCAAACCCTCCCCGGAAGCTATCAGAGCTATTATGATAATATATACGAAGCCATCCGGGAGGAGAAACCTCTGATCGTAACGCCTTCCG
>JAQVSH010000287.1 GCA_028700615.1 Bacteroidales bacterium | reverse complement strand
CAAACTATCCCTACTGATAGGCCCGGTAATAAGCAACTCCGGGTAACCCAGCTCTTGGGTTACAAGACGCGAATCAATGTTGATAATCAAGTGGGTTGCATAGGTACTATCTTCCTGATAAAAGCGAAAAAGCCCCAGATAATCAATCAAACCGTCAAAATTGTCTAGAAAATAAAAACCCTCCGTACCATTCAGGGGAATCCCAAAGCGACCCTTCACCTGGGTAATAAAGTGTTCCAGACAGGGCACCAGGATCAAGTCGGGCTGAATCAGGACCTGGCTACCCTGATCACAGATCAACGGTTGTATTTCATATCGGTTCCAATAGAGCCCAAAATATTTTGATTTCAGATAGGAAGCGATCTCCATTTGCGGAACTTCGGGATCAATCACCATTTCGCGCAACACTGAATCTGTACGAATCTCCGGATCGTATTGATTCAGAAGCATTTCAGCAATCGGATCTCGCTCATTTGACAACTCTTCAACAATACGCTCCTGTAAAATAACACTCTGTACACGGTTTGCCTGGTCGATCCGAATAACCTGATAGGCTGACATCAGAACAAGAAGAGTGATGATAAATGCATGCGAGAGCTTTCGATCCGACACATACCGGAAACACAAAATCACCATTCCGGCGAGGATCAGAAAGATTAGTGTCTCTACCCCGACAGGAAACCCGAGCGATCGTGATAATCCGAACAGGAGTGCCACCATCAGGATAAAACCAAGGAGAGCTTGCCTGAAGTTCAAACGCTCCCTGATTCGGTCAACAACAGCATAAAGAACCAGAAGAGAAGCAGCCTGAGCAGCGATAACTAAAAAAATATCCAGCACTTCACCAAACTCCACGGATAAAACCCGGTGAATCTCAAGAAAGTCTGGTCGTTGGTCGTTAATATACCTGACCAGCCAATCCGAGAAGAAAAACAACAGAATGGAAATGAACCATCCAATCATCGCCAGGCTTTGGATAGTGCGAGGTTGTTGTTGTTGAGATATTCCCCCGCCTGATCGTGGGAAAAGCCGAAAAAGTTTGAAGAACCAGTAGGCGAAAAACAGGATTAGTACAACTGTAAAAAGCACATCACCGCGTGATTCTAAGAAGAACAGACCATTTTGGAAGGGAGTAAACAAGTCGAGTTCGAACAGGCACCTTGGCACACGAAAATAGCCCGGGATCAGCCGGAGGAGGAATAAATCTCCCAAGAGGGCGAGCAACCACCAATTAACTTCTTTCAACCGGTATCCCAGCATCAACAGATCGCGCAACAAGAATAAAAGTGCCAGAAACACAAGCCCATACAGACTTAGGACAATCCAGTGTAAAACACCCCTGGCCTCAACTGGTTCAACCTGTACTATGGAGAACAGGTACTTCCCATCCGGATCATTGATCCTGATAGAACCCGGAATCGGCGGCAAACTAATCTCCCAGGTGGATGGAATCCGTTTCCCGATCAGAAAGGCATCGCTGACAAACTGGTTATTATAAGGGAAGAACTTTTTTAGGAAGACAAAACCTACCAGCCGATGATGGCCAAAAAGTTCAACCCGGGTAAAAACGCAGGAATTCGGTAAATGATAGACCTGCCCTGAGTTGATACGGACCAAGTCGGGCGCATTAACCACCTGGGAATGGTCCGACCAAAACACGAGAGAGTCATTCTGTAGCAGAAAAAAAGCCAGGCCATCATCAGCCAGCACAATCCGGTCGATGAAATCCTCATCTTTTTCCAGGGTGCCAGGCCATCCAACCTCCTCAACCAATTGCCGGATCTCCAGCATACGTTTGTCTAACCGGTCAATCTTCCGGTGAAGATCTCTTTCAGTTTTTTCGGGACTTATCCTGACCTGGTTTTTCTTATGGGCAATTGGCTCAAGAACAAGAGCAACAGCCATGAAAACTATAGCTACCCAGAGAAACCGCAACGCTTTGAATAGGTCGCGTAGGCTCAAATTCTGGTTTTGGATCATCGACGACAAGAGTTGGAAGAGCGAGTTTTAAGTTACAATTTCCGCGCCAATATTTATTTCTTTATACATTTGATTGAAATAACACATATGAAATCTTACCACATAGATGATTTTATCCAGGCAGCCCTGATTGAAGATATCCGGGAAGGAGACCACACTACTCTGGCCTGTATTCCCGAAGAGGCAAGCGGATCAGCGGTTTTGCTGATCAAACAGGCAGGAATCCTGGCAGGCATTCGGATGGCCGAGAGGGTATTTCACCTATTCGATCCAACACTCGCTGTAAAGGTAATGATTCCGGATGGCAGCCACATTCAGGTTGGCGATCAAGCACTCCGGGTAACTGGCAGCCAGAGAAGTATTCTGCAAACAGAACGACTTGTGCTGAATATTCTGCAACGGATGAGTGGTATTGCTACCCGTACAGCAGAATATGTTGATCAGATCAAAGGCACGGAAGCCCGGATTCTGGATACCAGGAAAACCACACCGAATTTTCGTCTCTTCGAGAAAGAGGCGGTCAGGATCGGCGGAGGGTTTAACCATCGCCATGGTCTGTATGACATGATCCTCATCAAGGATAATCATATTGATTTTGCCGGCGGAATCCCCCAAGCCATTGAAAGGACCACTAATTACCTGAAATCCAAAAGATTAAACTTAATGATTGAAGTAGAGGCCAGAAACCTGGAGGAGGTCGGGCAGATTCTAACCACTGGACAGGTACACCGGATTCTCCTCGACAACTTCACGCCGGAACAGACGCGGCGGGCGGTGGAAGTTATTGATGGAAGAGTGGAAACCGAATCCTCAGGAGGGATCACCTTGAAAAATATCCGGGATTATGCCATCACCGGCGTCAACTATATTTCTGTCGGGGCATTAACCCACCAGGTTAAAAGCCTGGATATGAGTCTAAAAGCAGAATAATCACCATAATGGCCTGGTTAAAAAAAGTATGGCAGTCAATCATTGGAGCCACCTTGTGGATTGGTCGAACTAAGCTACCCGGATTTGACGGTTTGACCCTGGCTGAGGTTGCAAGCTTTTTTATTAACGGGATTAAAAACGGGACGCTGAATATACGGGCCTCCGCCGTGGCATACAGCTTTTTTCTGGCTGTTTTCCCCGCGATCATCGTCCTTTTTTCCCTAATTCCATATATTCCGATTGAGAATTTTCAGGAGGAGCTGTTCAAAGTCATTCATGATCTGGTTCCGGAAAACGTCTTTCTGGCCATCCAGGATACGGTGCGGGAGATCATCATGAAGAAGAGAAATGATTTGCTCTCTTTTGGTTTTATCCTGGCCTTTTTCTTCGCATCAGGTGGAATTGCGGCTCTAATCAACAGCTTCAACGCCAGC
>JAQVSH010000286.1 GCA_028700615.1 Bacteroidales bacterium | reverse complement strand
CTTACCGCCAACACTCCTGGCCGACCGGAAAATACCGCACACCATGGGAACAGACCTTCCTGAAAGAAAGACTGGCATTTATTGATAACTATCTGAAATAAGCAGATCACTATGAGGCTGTCCCAAAATTCAGGACAGCCTCATTTGAATTAGGGGTTTAATCCGGATTAATACCATATTCACACCATTTTTTTGAATTCTCTCCAAAAAAGGATTGTATTATAAAAAAATAATACTCTTTGCAATACTTTTCTGTTTTTTGTATGGGAAAGGGAATTAACTTCGTTCTGTTGAACTAACTAAAAAAATGACTCCTAAAACCCCGGATAAAGGAACTTCATCAAAGGGATCTTTCCTTTGGATTTTGTGCGGGATTTGGATTTTGTGCGGGGTTTTCTACAGTGATGATTCATTGTACCGGACTCCCAATTCTGCTTCGTATTTTTTTCTGGCTTTCAGTGTTTGCGGTTTTGCCTGTTTTAATCTGCTACAATGGTTTACCGGCAGAAGATCAATCATCGCCAACCACAGATCTGTGTCATTCACATGGCTGGATTTGTCTGTACTCTTATTCTGTGTGTACGTGGTCATCTGTCAGTCTCAGGCAGATACTTTCCGGATCATGAAATTTGACGCTTTTGTTTTTTTATGTCTTTTATATATTCTATTCCGGACTGTCCCCAATAAAAACCAGTGGATGAAGCAGATGCAGAAAGGATGGGTGATTATAACCGGGATCGAAGCCCTTTACGGCATTCTGCAGTTATTTGGCATGGCATTTTCCAGTCACGCTTTTTTTCAAACCACTGGAGATTTTCTTAACCCGGGTCCTTTCGCCGGATATCTGGCCATCGGCCTTCCCGTAGTTTTAAAACAGGTACTGGATTCTTCCTTTTCTCAAAATGAGGATCGAAAATACTGGGGCTTTGTGTCCTATATCTCGCTCATGCTGGTTATCCTCATCTTGCCCGCAACCATGAGCCGGGCCGCATGGCTGGCAGTTTTGGCAGGTTGTTTGTGTACTTGCCTGATGCACAAAAGATTTATGGAAGAGGCCCGGCAATCTCTTCAAAAATATTTTAAGTTCAAAAAAATCATATACCTGGGATTGGGAGGTGTTGCAGTAGTTCTGATCGCGGGTCTGATTGCTACATACCAGATAAAAAAAGACTCTGCCGATGGACGGTTTATTGTATGGCAGGTCAGTGCGGAAATCTTTAAAGAATATCCTCTGACCGGCGCAGGTCTCGGAAAATTTCCCGTTGCCTACGGAGAAGCTCAATCGGCTTGGTTTTCATCCGAAGAACGCCCGGAAGAGGCTAAAATGCTGGCAGACGTACCCGAATATGCATTTAATGAATATGTACAGGTGCTCAGTGAGTGGGGCCTCATCGGGTTGATCCTGTTTCTTTCCATCATGATCTTTGCTGTCAGACCCCTCTGGTCTTCCCGTTTTCGGACAAGACGTTCTGCAGCTTCGGGATTTACAGGGTCGCTGATTGCATTTTCGGTTTTTTCCTGTTTTTCATACCCGCTCAGGCTTTTCCCTCTGACCATGATCTGGGTTTTGCTGCTGGCTCTGTCGGCATCCTTTCAGGAAGAACAACGGAATAGCCCTGTAAAGGCATGGATTCCCGGAATTTTCTCACTCGTTTGTTTTATCCTGTGCCTGATGATGTTTCCGGCTCAGCTCTCCAGACAAAAAGCATTTAAAGCATGGAAATCCGCTTCATTTCTTTATCAGGGCAATATATACAGGGAGGCCGCTGAGGAATATGCCCCTTTACTGAAAGAGTTAGGCGACCAGAAAGATTATCTTTTTGAATATGGCCAATCTCTCTCAAAATCAAATCAGCCGGAAGCAGGAAACCGTATTTTTACACAGGGATTAGAATTCAGTTCCGATCCCATGTTTTACAATTGCATGGGTAACAACTACAAAGCCATGGGTATGTATGAACAGGCAGAACAAGCCTACCTGAAAGCGGAAAGCATTGTTCCCAACCGGCATTATCCTCTTTATTTACTGGCTAAATTGTACTTTGAAACAGGAAACACCCTTAAAGCCAGAGAAACGGCCGAAGAGCTTCTCCATAAACCTGTTAAAATACAAACTACAGCCATTGAAGAAATGCAGGATGAAATAAAAACCTTGTTATCCACGCTGCCATGAAATTATCCCACAAAAAACTAACGTTCTCCCTCTTTGTATGGGTCTTATTTCTGACGATTCATTCTTGCACTGCGCCGGAGAAACCGGACATCACAGAACAAAAAAAATCCGATGAAACAGCTGACTTTCTAAACCGGTACAAAGGGGTACTGGAACATTACTCAAAACCCGAAGACAGTCTGAAATTACGGGCAGCCAATTTTTTAATCCGGGGATTGCCCGACCAGTTCCATTATGAAAGTGCCACCCTGGATTTATATGATTCTCTGGCCAGACAACAAACCCAGCCATCGGTATCCTGGTTGCAGAATACGCTGGATTCACTGCGCACTTTTCGCGGCATGTCGCTTGAAATACACCTTGACACCGGCCTGATCTCCAATGAATACCTGATAGAAAACATAGAATACGCCTTTAAAGCATGGGAACTTCCCTGGTGTAAGGATTTGAACTTTGATCAGTTCTGCGAATATATTCTTCCCTATAAATCCGGAAATGAAAAACCGGAGCGTTGGCGTAAAAAGCTCTGGGAAGAATATCAATGGGTAATCAAAGCCCTGCCTCCCGATGCAGAGGCTTCACAGGCATGTAAACTCATTAATGACAGTGTGGAGAAATGGTATACGGTCAATCTGAATTACAATTATCCCGTAGATATTGGTTATACAGCCTCAACCTGGATTACCAAGGGAACCTGTTACGGAGGTTCGATGATGATATTATACCCTCTGCGCGCACTGGGCGTTGCTTCCACTTACGATTACGTACCCCGTTGGGCTAACCGCAATGGGGATCATAACTGGAATGCGCTTTATGATCACGGGGCGCTGATTGCTTTTAACGGACCGGACCGAAACCCGGGAGGCCATAAGATTGAATTTATCGGCGTAGGGCGGATGTTTTTCAAAAGACCAAAGGTATTTCGTAAAACCTATGCTTCCCAGAATTCATCTCTGGCTTATAAGGCTCTGCCGGACGAATTAATTCCAGAAACTTTTGAAAGCTTAAGAATTAAAGACGTCACCTCTGAATATATTCCGGTTTCTAATATTCAGATTAAAGCGCCGGGACTAAAGGATCGTTTTGCCTATCTCTGTACTTTTGACAATGCCAACTGGAAACCGGTATGGTGGGGAGAAAGAAAAAAAAATACTGTTACATTTTATAATATGG
>JAQVSH010000027.1 GCA_028700615.1 Bacteroidales bacterium | reverse complement strand
GGACAAAGTTCCGGAAGCCGAGGTGCTGTCGAACGAGACCACCGAATCGGCAAAAAAGTATGTATTGCTGAAATCACTAAAGTCCCGGCTCACATCTACCGTCTGACTCTGCAGGTAGGGTTGGGCCTGACCCATATAAGGGTATATGACCAAAATAAAAAACAATAATAGTGTGTTTCTCATCATTAATACACTTAAAATTTATTACTAATCTGTATTTTTTTACTAAGCCTGATATCTTCCGAAGAGCTACCCAACATAATTTTCAAAGGACCCTTATAGGTAACGAATTGGTGTCGGACTTCGTCCCAGAAGACCAAATCTTCTGCTTTTAGAGGAATCTGCACGTCCAGCGTCTCGCCCGCCTTTATCATGATTCTCTTAAAACCTTTAAGCTGCCTGAGCGGTAATTTCTTTTCGGTTTCGCCATAAGATACGTATAATTGAATCACTTCCTCTCCGTCTGTTGCACTTACATTTTTAATACTGGCCGAAACTATGATCCGGTCATCCTGAGAAGCAAAAGCATTTTTATCCAAACGAATACCGGAATAATCAAATGAAGCATAACTCAGTCCATACCCGAAAGGATACAAGGGTTTCTTACAAGTGTACATATACGTCCTTCCGTTGGTAATATCGTAATCCATTATGGGAGGCAATTGATCTATGGATGCGGGCCAAGTCTGGACAAGCCGCCCGGCAGGATTGACAGTACCAAACAAGACGTCTGCCAAGCCGTTGCCCAATTCCTGACTGCAATGCGTAACGTGTAAAATAGCGGGAATATTTTGCTGGGACCAGTTAATGGTAAAAGGAAAACTGCTGACCAGAATAAGTACTGTATTGGGATTGGCGGCATAAACTATTTTTACCAGATCTTCCTGTTCCAGAGACAATGATTTTCTGTCCACAGCTTCACGTCCGTCACTGGGAACCGGAGCGTATGCCCATTTGGCATCGGTCCCGTACGGATGGTTCCCTATCACAACAATAGCCATGTCCGCTTTTTGGGCTATTCCATAAGCCTGATCCATTCTGTTATCGGCGGCATAATTAACTTCAGTACCTTCGTCTACCGCATTTCGTATCCCCTCAAGCACAGAAACAGTATAGGGTGGCATTCCGCTATACCAGTCTAAAACCACATCATTTGCCCTGGGTCCTATAACAGCAATTCTTTTTATTTTTTGTCTGTCAACGGGTAGTAACCCTTTATTATTTTTTAACAACACCACAGATTTCGCCGTTACTTCCCGGACCAGTTTATGTGTTTCCGGACTGGTCCACGGGTCTATAGTATCTTTTACACCAATATATGTATACGGATTGTCTTCGGAATTATCCAATAACCCTAACTTCAGGGCAATATAAAAATTCTTTCTGACTGCCTCATCTATATCCGTTTCGCTTATCAGTCCGAGTTTCAGCGCCTCTTTTACATAAGGTTTATAAGTATCCAGAAACTGGGTAATACCGGCTTTCAAACAAGCTACGGTAGCCATAATAATATCCGGATAGGCTTTATGCGCCGTCACTAGTAAATCAAGGGCTCCGCCGTCCGTACAAATGATACCGTTATTGCCCCATTCGTTAACCGCAATCTGTTTCAATAAAGGATTGGTTGTCATCGGCAGTCCGTTATATGCATTATAGGAAGCCATGAAAGCCTTCGAGCCGCCCTCTGTTATTCCTTTATAAAAAGGATAACCGTAGTATTCACGGAACAATTTCTCTCCGAAATCGGATGAGGTCGAATCGCGCCCGTCTTCATTGCTGTTGGCCATAAAATGTTTCATCAAAGAAGCTGTACACCAGTATTTCGGATGATTTCCCTGTAATCCTTTGACAAAAGCCACCGTCATTCTGGAGGTAAGGTAAGCATCTTCCCCAAAACATTCTTCTGTCCTTCCCCAACGCGGGTCACGACCAAGATCGGCATTAGGGGCCCTCATAACCAAAGACCCACGATAATATTTGGGACTTTGGAAATAATACCTGTTTTCGTAAGCCTCCTGACAGGCGACTTTGTAAACCAGTATTTCATCCCATGTTTCTGCCAATCCGTATGACTGGGGAAAAATAGTGGACGGGACAGGCCTTCTGGAACCCCAATTGGAAGGACCTCCGTAGGCTAACCCGTGGAGGCCTTCCGAGTGCATACAATTTTTAATCCCTAACCGTGGAACTCCAAATTGCGTTGCCAAAGCATTAAGTTTTTCTTCCTGTGTCATTAAAGACAACAGATTGTCAAGCCTCTGATCGTCGGTAAGCGTAGTATCTTGGAACGGATAACCGGTCTGAGCCAATATTTTATTATATAAGCATATGGTATTGATGATAATACAACAAATCATCAACACTTTCTTTATTATAGTCATTTTATTGCCACCCGAATTATTCACTAATATATTAATGCATCACAGAAATCAATTCAATATCGTAACTTAGTGCCTGATTAGGGCCAATATTTAAATTTTCATTGCCGTCTCTGCCGTATCCCAGTGCAGGCGGCACCCATAACTTGATTTTACCGCCCGGACCTATCAGCCCCAGACCTTCCTGTATTCCGGGTATAAAAACATCAAGCGGCAGGTCTCCGGTATCACTGCCCGATGAATCAAACACCGTCCCGTCCCTTCGCCTGCCCTCATAGATCACAAGAACTCGGTCATTAACAGTTAATTGTTTGTTTTTTTTACCAGGTGTAATAATTTTATAGAAAAGACCGCTCCCGGTTTTATAGATACCAGGAGTAGTCTTTTCAATATCAATAAGGAACGTCCGCGAGGAGCAAAGTGCTTTTTCAGGATAGATATCAACGAAATAGTGTCGTAATAGTTCCGCACAATAATCCTCGTTGAACCGTTTTGTGCCATTTCTGAAATCTTCTATTCCTGCGATTACTTTTTCCATCTCCAATTGATCACCGTCCAGTCTGCCAGTCGTTGACTGAAGGTAGGTCCCGATGTCCAGTCCCAGGCAATAAGATAATGTATCAAGTCCTGATGACAACGGGACAACCGGGTTATTACCACCTTTACAGGAACAACATAACAAGAGCCCGGCAGAAAGAAGGGTGATAACATTTTTTTTCATCTTTTTCCGTACCGGTACAAATAAATACGTTGAATACCCAGCGTATTCATCTTAAGCCCTGTCCCTGTAAAAATACTGGCATGTGTCTGATCTCCGTTTAGCAAACGGCCGGGGATCCACTGTCCCTCATCAAATACACCTTCATATACCTTGGCGACACCTACATAAGGTAATTCCCCCGGTACTGCAGGAGCAAACCGCACATTGACATTTCGCGCCAGTACGACATATTCCCCGTCAGGCATCAGTATAATCAGGCCGCCGCCGGACTCGGATTCTTGTACCTGCCGGACTGTTGTGGGAGCAGGAGCGCCCATGGAAGCATACGTTCTGGGTTTCACAAGATCTGCCGTTATAATATATTCACCTAGTACAAATGATTGTGACGCATGTTCGGGATCCACAAAAAAGCCCCGCATACTGCCGGTTCCCTGATTAGCAAGAATTAAATACTGCATACCGGCTATTAATTTATAGGCCTGGGCCAAGGGATCGACCGTATTGACAGCAGCCCCCTTGGCGGAACGGTCAATACCGAAAGGAGAAAATCCCATCAGGTTGTGTTCTCCCAAACACCACAACAAACGTGAAACTCCTAAATCACCTCCTCTTGTTTCAGGGATAAAAAGCGGATTCCCCAATTTATCATACCATTCTACTATTTCCGTAAAATGAGGCACGTAAATATCTGGAGACAAAATATCTATAGCCGGTCCGGCACAATGATACATATCCATAACGGAAGGAAGGGGCCCGCCGCCAGGATGCATCCCCGTCCAAGGATAATCAGGTCCTTTTAACCAGGCATTTGTGTACATGGGAATAGTATATTCCTTTTTCCCTTCAGCGGCTACATATCCTATGTATCTGGCATAATAGTATCCCATAAATAATTCTTCTGTATAATAATACATATCATGCCAGTCGTATTCCCCTGTATGGTTCCATCCGCCTATCCTGCTCTTACCAAACACCTCTTCCCAAGTCCCGGCTGTTTTATTTCCGTTCTCTTTCCAAACTTTTGTAAGTTCCGGCGTAAGATTGTTTTTATTTTTTTGTAAATAAACACTTAATTCTTTTGGGATGGGCCCGTTAAACAAAGCATTGGCTTCAGGGGAATAGTCACGTGGCGTGTTTAGGATGCCAGCTTCATTTTCAATCTGCATCATGAGCACGGTATGTTCTTGACCGTCCACCTCTTTGATGTGTTTCATCAGTGCTCTGAAGGCTTTTGCATCGGCCTTCCTGTTCTCTTCCGAAACCGCAGAAAGTATCTCAACGGGGTTTCCGCCGGGATCTTCCGCCCTTGGAAATCGTTTATAATCCGTTTTCACCCATAGGGGTATATACACCGAACCGGCGTTCTTCCAACTGGCAAACCACAATAAAACGAGTTTAAGATTGTACTGGCGGGCACTTTCTATCAGATGATCCACCGAGGTGAAATCAAAGACTCCTTCTTCAGGTTCAATTAATTCCCAAGTAACCGCAGCCAGAATAGTATTGTAATTCAAGGCTTTCAGCCCTGGCCATACATCGCTCAGGTATTCTTTGCTTGAGCTGGACGAGTTGCCGAGTTCTCCCGCCAATAATAATACAGGCTGGTTTTCCACATAAAATTGGGTGGCATTCCCTTTTTTCCGGAGTTCGGGCGCCTGCGCATACGCGATTCCCAGCAGGCATAAGGCAGTTAATGTCAGAATGATTTTTTTCATTTCAGGTATCTTCGCTATTTATATCTGTAAAGCAATATTTTTTGAATGCTCAGCCGGGGCATTTTCAGACCGGTTCCGGAAAAAGTACTGCAATGTGTTTCATCTCCGTTGAGCAGGCGGCCCTGTTGCCATATCCCGTCTTTAAAAGTTCCTTCATAGACTTTATCAATGGCCACAAGCGGTAATTTACCGGGGTTGACGGGGAGGAATCGGACATTCAGGTTGTATCCGGCAACCAGGTATTCTTCGGCACCCAGCCAGATAACTAAACCGCCCCCCGCAACTTCCGCGTTCGTCTGGGCTGGTGCGGTTCCTACGGGACCGCCGGCCGGCACGGGAGCCCCTCTAGAAGAGAGATCGGCCGTAATAACATAATCTCCCAGCGTAAAGGATTGGGTATCATTATCCTGATCAACAAATAACCCCCTCATTTTTCCCGTTCCCTGATTCGTCAGAATGATTCCGGACATTCCCTGTAGCAATTCATAAGTAAGCGCCAGTTGATCGGCCTGAGGCGGTTGCGGCGTTTGGCCGGCGGTTCTTCTTCCGTCCACCCCGAACGGCGAAAAGCCCATCAGGTTGTGTTCCCCTATACACCATAACAAACGGCAGGCGCCTATGGTGCCGCCACGGGTTTCGGGAATAAACATAGGATTACCCTGCCGGTTATACCAATTTACTATTTCGGTGAAATTCGGCACATAAATATCCGGAGACAACATATCGATAGAAGGGGCCGCACATTTCCACAAATCCATTACATTGGGAAGCGGCCCGCCTCCAGGATGCCGTCCGGTCCACGGGTAGTCCGGTCCTTTTAACCAAGCATTCACATACATAGGAATATCATAAGCTTTTTTGCCTTCGGCCGCCACATACCCTACATACCGTGCATAATGGTAAGCCATAAATATTTCTTCCGTAAAATAGGACATATCATGCCAATCTTTCGTATTAACATGGCTTTCCCCGAAAACCTCCTCCCAGGTCCCGGAAATCTTGTACCCGTTTTCAGCCCATACTTTCGTAAGTTCCGGAGCCAGATTGTTTTTATGTTTCTTTAAATAATCGGTCAATAGTCCGGGTACGGGTCCGTTGTAGGCCGTATTTGCAGCATCGCAATAATCTCGGGGTGTATTTAATATCCCCATCTCGTTTTCCACCTGAACCATGACAACCGTATGATGATCGCTATCGACTTTTTTGATATAGCCCATCAGCGCAGCAAAAGCACGTGCATCGGCTTTCATATTTTCCTCCGATAAGGTCGACAGGATCTCAATAGACACGCCGTCATAGTCTTTTGCTCTCGGAAATCGTTCATAATTTCTTTTAACCCAGGAGGGCATATAGATGGAACCTCCGTTTTTCCAGCTTCCAAACCAGAGCAGGACTAATTTCAAACCTTGCTTCCTGGCCCCGTCCAGCATGGCGTCCAATAAAGAAAAATCAAAAACACCTTCTTCGGGCTCAATCGTTTCCCATGATACAACCGCCAAAACGGTATTGTAGTTCATTTTCTTCATCATAGGCCAGATAGGTTCCATATATTCAATACTGGAGGTCGAAGAATTATGCAATTCCCCGCCAAGCATAAGCATTGGATTTCCATCCACCCAAAGCTGGGTCGCCGTTCCCTGTTTTTTAAAAGAGGGAGCCTGTGCGTAAGCCAGCATAGGCAGGCTTACGCACAAGATCACGAAAAGTTTGTATTTTTTCATCATATTACCAGCCCGAATTTTGCTCTAACAACCCGTTGGATAAGGATACATCGCTGTAAGGTATCATAAACAAACCCTCTTTTTCAACAGGCCAGTCAATGGTTTTTACGGTCGGATTTTTCCCGTTCAATACCGTATCGCCCGCAACGTCAAGTATCGTTTTGGCCGTCGTCAGGCCCTGCCGTAAAACATCATGATAACGTAACGCTTCAAAGACAAATTCCCGTGCTCTTTCGTCAAGAATGGTTTGCTTGCTTACAGAAGAATAGGCATGTTCCGTATTTTCAAAAGCACGGTTGCGTACCTGGTTTACACAATTCAGCGTAAGCGTCGGGTTCGTATCCAGATTGAGTTCCGCCGCCATCAGCAAAATATCCGAATACCTCATTATAATCTGATCCTGCGGATTTGCGTTTTTATTACTGGCGCCAAGGTATTGCGGATAACCTTTTGTTTTATCGGTAGGAGAAGTAAGATTCTGGTATTTTTTGTGAACATACCCCGTAAACTCACGTTGATCGGTACCGTAGCAGGGAATGCCTTCCGCCGCAATATTTACAATGGAAGCAAAACGGCGCGTATCGCCTTCTTCAAACCAGTTGTAGGCCTTTGCCGTAATGGTCGCCATCCCCCACCCCGAAGTGAAAGGATCGTAATCGCCCGCATTGACTTCACCCCGCATACCCATAAACTGCGAATGCGAGAAAGAAAATCCTGTATGCATTTTGATGGCAAACACAATTTCCGGATTATACTCCCCGGCATATTCCAAACTTTGTGTTCCCACGTAAAGCTCTTGTTTAGACCAATAATCTTTTCTCATAGACCAGGGCCACAAAGAACTGAAGCTCGGTAACAAGCTGTGGCCGCTGTTAATAATTACGTCGTTCAGGTACCCGATTACATCCGATTTAGTCATACCGGGCATTTCTGTTGTACCGTAATAACCTGTATAAAATAAGAAAACCCTTGCGGCAAATCCTTCGGCAAACCATTTGGTAACGTGACCAATGTCTCCGGTTGAAATTTCAGAGAATTTTACGGCAGACAGGTTCTCAATGGCATATTTGATATCTTCCGCAATGTAAGCATAGACGTCGTCGGGATCGGCCTGCCCGGTAATTTCAAGCTGGTCAGATGAGGTGATCAAAGGAATATGGCCGAAACAGGATTGTGTAAGGTAATACCAGTAGGCCCGGAGCATGCGCGCTTCGGCTACATATTGGTTTTTAAGGTTCGTTTGCGACCCCCAGTCCACATTTTCCGCCTGTTCCACTACGACGTGGCACCGGCGTATGGCCCGCCATACTTTGCTGGCCCAAGTATACCTGTTTATTTCCAGGTCATTGTAATGTTTAAATTCATCCCAGATTTGGTTGCCGTAAGCGTCTGTATAACCGCCGCCGCCGTAACAATCATCGGCCGCAATGTTCAGGAACTGGAAGAAATCGCCGTACCCGCCCCGCAATTGCTGATAACAACCGACCAGAGACATATACAAATCTTCCGGCGTATTATAAAAATTGGCAGAGGTCAACGCCGTTTTCGGCTCGCTTTTCAGAAAGTCCTCGGAGCATGAAGGCACTGTCATTACTGCCAATAGTAGTATTATGCTATATTTCAATGTGTTTTTCATAGTTCATGTAGATTTTACAGTTTAACACTTAACCCGACAAGAATACTTCTGGACCGTGGGTAAAACCCCAGATCTATTCCCGATCCCCAAGTTGAACCCCCGTTATAACCGACTTCAGGATCCATTCCCGAATAGTTAGTGATTACAAACGCATTTTGTACCGTAATGTAGGCCCGCAGCTGGCTGACAATACTTTTCTCTTTAAACAGGCGTGCAAAATTATATCCCAACGTCACATTACTGATTCTGAAGAAATCGGCATCTTCAAGATAAAGTTGCGACATATACAGCCAGTTGCCGTTGTCCTCATCTCCGTTAGTTACACGGGGCAAATCATCGGTCGAGCCGTCCCCGGTCCATCTACTCAATATATTTCTTGTATAATTGAACTGTTTACGTTCAAGCGGCCTGTAGCACTTAGCAACCTGCATTCCAAACGATCCGTTCCCGACCAAAAAGAAATCAAAACCTTTATAGTCCATCGATATAGACAATCCGACCGTGGCTTTCGGATACGGTTGCCCCAAGTACACGTTATCCGACTGAGTAATTTCGCCGTCGTCGTTGGTATCGGCAAATATGACATCTCCCGGTTTAGCATCGGATTGAATGACCTTTCCTTCAGAATTTTTGTAATTATCTATCTGCTGCTGGTTCTGGAAAATCCCTAATTTATTTAGGCCCCAGAAATAGCCGATAGGATAACCTTCCTGTGCCCTGTTCATTTCCTGCATGCCCTTAAAAAGAATATCCTGCGATCCGTGAATGATTCCTTCTTCATTTGGGATGGACAGCACTTCGTTTTTATTGAAAGAAGCATTGGCCGAAACAGAATAATTGAACTCTTTTCCTGTTTGTCCGAAGAATGAAACAGCCAATTCCACGCCATTGTTCCGCACAGACCCTCCGTTAATATAGGGACTCGCCGCAGCTCCGAAAACATCCAGTACATCTGCCTGTAAAAGCCAATCCTTGGTTGTTTTGTCATAATAATCAAACGCAGCCTGGATTTTTCCTTTCAGGAATTGTACATCCAGCCCGAAATCCAGCTGTTCCGATGTTTCCCATTTAACATTCACATTCGGCATGGAATTTTCGTATACACCCGTAGTTGTTGACGTTTGATTGTCACCAGCCCCGAAAGCATAAGATGTTGTGGTAATAGTGGATAGGTAAGTATAATCGGAAATCCGGTTATTACCGTTCTGTCCCCAGCTGACTCTGAGTTTTAGAAAATTTATCACATCAGCGACCGGCTTCATAAATTTTTCACTACTGATCACCCACCCGGCCGATACTGAAGGAAAAACTCCAAAACGGTTATTGGGCCCGAATTTTGAGGATCCATCCGCACGAACGGTGGCCGTCATCATATATTTTTCCTGATAGTTGTAACTCAATCGGCCAAAATAGGATACCAGGTTGTCCACATCATAAGGATACCCGTCGACAATGACCATATTGGCATTGGTATTGGTGGCATTTTTTATCCAGGCATGATCAAAATCATTAAAAATCAAATCGTATTTTTGTACGGACAAGTACTGGCCGCCTTCTTTTCTAGCCTGCATCCCGGCCAACACATCGAACGAATGCTTCCCGGCAATAGTAAAATTATAATTTGCTGTATTTTCCCACGACCAACTGTTATTTAATGTATTTCGCTGAATAGCATAATCGGTATCGTTGTAGAAGCCCGATCCGTAATGGTATTCCGGGGTATAACTTCTATAATTGGAATTCCCGTAATCCAGCGCAAAACTGCTCTTTAATTTCAAATTTTTTACCGGATTCACTTCCAAGTAAATATCCCCGGACAGTCTGGCCGATTGCGTTTTGTTTTGATTCCTCATAGCCATGGAAGCCAATGGGTTGGTTTCCTCGGCATACCAAAGGGTAGCGGAAGCATAATCGGTTCCGGCTTCATTATATGGAGCAAGCACCGGAGTCGCCTGTAAGGCGTCATGTATCAGGTTGTTATACTGGTTCCCTATTAAAATACCGGTACGGTTGATATAAGACAAGGAAAGATGTTCCCCGATTTTTACGATATTGTTAAACAATTTATGATCGCTATTAATCCTGAAATTATAACGTTCATTGTTTGAGTACTGTTTGCCGCCGATAATGCCTTCCTGACTGCTGTAGGCCAGCGAAAGTGCGAAGGTACTGACATTGGAACCGCCGCTTACACTGACTACATGATTTTGTGTTTTGGCATTCGGAACAACCAATTCGTTCAACCAATTGGTTCCGTTGCCAATTTTATTCGCATCAATACCGAATTCGTTCAGCCAGTCATAAGCAGAGCCTCCCGAATTAATGTTCGCCTCATCCATAATCATCATATAATCCTGTGCATTAAGCATCTCAGGCATCCTGACCAAATTTTGGAACCCAATATAACCATCGTAGCCGACCCGGGTTTTACCGGATTTCCCGGATTTGGTCGTCACGAGCAAAACGCCGTTGGCGGCACGGGCTCCGTATATGGCTGCAGAAGCCGCATCTTTCAACACATCAATAGATTCAATTTCAGACGGATTGATGTGCGATATACTCCTTACCTGTACGCCGTCCACAACATATAACGGCGTCGCATCTCCGACCGTACCAAGGCCCCGTACGTTAACCCTCATTTCTTCGCCCGGCTGGCCCGAAGATGAAATAATCTGAACACCGGGACTCTGTCCGATTAAAGCATCCAGTGCATTTTGGGAATTTCTTTTCGTAATGTCTTCCTCCTTAATATTCAGATTTGCACCGGTCAGTAATTTCTTTTTCTGCGTTCCGTAACCTACCACAACGACTTCATCAAGCAAACGGCGTTCTTCGGCCAGCTGCACATCAATAACCTGCCTCCCGTTCACGGGAATGATTTGGGTTACATAACCAATATAGGAGACCTCAACGATACCGTTTACAGGGACTTCTATCTCGTACCGACCGTCCAGATCCGTTGCTGCTACCGTGTTCGTATTTTTTACAACCACCGTGGCTCCGATAACAGGGTTGCCCGTTAAATCCGTAACCGTCCCTTTGATTTTGTTGGCAGATTGCCGTCCGTCCTGTTCCCCGGAAACGGTTGGAGATTTTGGTGATCCTTTATAGATCACAATTAATTTATCCTCAATAGAATAATTTAATGAATTCCCCAGCGCGGTAAGTAACACGGTCTCTACCGGAGCGTCTTTGAAGGACGCCGTGACCGCATTGTTGTTTCTCACATCGCCGGTCTCGTATATTACCGACATACCGGTCTGTTTTTCCAATTCTTTCAGGACCGTCCTCAATGGCGTATTGTTAAAATCCATTGTAAACGTCTGCCCGAAAGACAGTACTCCCCACATCATAAGTGCTGCCGAGAGTACTAGTTTTTTTAGATTTAGGTTATAATACATAATGGTTTTATTTAAATGTGATGGTTAAGTTTCGGCCTGTTCTTTCGATTGTCATCGGGATAATCAATGACAGCGCATTCAATACGTCATTTACCGTTTCACTGTTATTCAGGGAAATATTAAATACCTTATCCAGCTTCCGGTCAGAATTAATGAGAATATTTACATCGTATTGTCTTGAAAGGCGGCTGAATAATTCGTTAAAAGTGATACAATCGTATTCTATTCTGCCTTCCGTCCAGGAAATGAACTGCTTGGCGTTTACATTGGTTCTGTTTAGGGTCTTTTTGGCCATGTCGTAACGAATCACCTCATTCGGCACCAGTTGCTGACTTCTCGTTTCATATCCGAACAAAAGCGCCCCTTCAAGCAATGCCGTGGTAATTACCGATTCATCTTCGTAAGCGGTGACATTAAATTTTGTGCCGGTTACCGTGATGGGACATTCTTTCACATGAACCACAAACGGAAGTTCCGTGTTTTTATTTACTTCAAAATACGCTTCTCCCGCCAGGTCCAGCGTCCTGTGCGTAATATTAAAATTGGCCGGACATTTAAGTGTGGTAGCGGCATTGAGCCACACAACCGTACCGTCGGGCAATTTTACCCGGCTCTGTTCGGCATTATGCGTTTCAAAGACAAAAGCGAAACTATCTGTCTGTCCTATACATGAACGGACAAGATCCCTTTGAGTCAGATATTTATTCAGAAAAACAAGACCAAAAATCAAAGCAAAAACAGCCGCCACGGCTGCTGCAATCGAGCCTATTCGACGAATGAAAGCCGCACCTCTTTTTTCTGAATTAATTTGATGATCTTTTTGCTTGCTGTATAATTTATATTCGAACCCTTCCCATGACTCCACTGTTTCCAGAAGCAGACGGTGAGTTACCCGCCATTGAGATTCCCAGTTTATGAAAAACGCTTTGTTCTCTTGATTTTCAGCAAGAAAATCATACAAAACCGCCTCATCTTTTCCGGATATTTTCCCCTCAAAGTACTCAATTGAAAGTTGGTGCATTTTCTCGATTTTTTGTTTCATAATGATATCCGATTTATATTATTAACAACAAAATGTAATTTTACCTAACCTCAGTTACGTAAAATTATTTTTAACTGCTATATAATTTTGATTAATCAAGGTAGCTCGACAAGAGCCATGAAAGTACAAGGATGGAAACACCAAAAGGGTACTTTCGCTCAAAAAATTGAGAAAAATCCGTAAGTGCTTTCCTTATATGTTTTTCAACGGCTGTAACAGAGATATGCAGCTTTTCCGCAATTTCCCTATTCTTTAGCCCTTCAAAACGGCTTAAAAGAAAAACCTGCCTGCATCTTGGCGGCAGTGTATCTATTACCTGCTGAATTTGCTGTTCGAATTCTTCATGGAGAAGGGGCGCATCCGAATCATAATCGAAATCGTAATAATAAATTCGCTCCTGTCCTTCGATTTCGCTCTGATACCTGAATTTGTAGTGATTTACCACGTTTTTATGTTTCAAGTAGTTTAAGCAGGCATTTCGTACCATAGTAAAAAGAAGCGACTTCACATTAATGAAATCAAGGGCTCCAAGCTTCTCCCATAAATTGACAAAACAATCCTGTACTATGTCCTGAGCCACTTCACGAGTAGCAACAAAGCGTACAGCATAATTGATTAATCGAGGAGAGTAATCAAGAAAACTATCTTTTAATAATGCTTCTTTCTCTTTATGATAATCCATAATATGAAAGTCAAAGGTAAAAAAAACTTTGATTTCATATTATTTGATTATAATTTGATAGATATCCGTCGTATCCTCAACGCATCTGCCATAGCCTGGTTCACCAGCATATTCATATTGTAGTTGTGCGGGAGGAACTCAAGCGTAAGGCAGTGCTCCCCGGCGGTAAGATATGTCTGCACTGTATT
>JAQVSH010000285.1 GCA_028700615.1 Bacteroidales bacterium | reverse complement strand
ACATATGCAATCAGTTTAATCTGATGCAAAGCTAAAAATTCAAGTCCGTTCGCTCGGAAAGCGCCTATAACTAACTAAATATCAAATATTTCAAAGAACTCTTTTAGATTTTAATGGGACAGTAATGATAAAAATTATTAATTCAATAAAAACTTTATACCTCATCAGAGGGAATAACCACAATTTTATTCCGCTGATAATGTCCGGCTGTATATTTAGCAAACAAAAATAAGGCCAATAGGGTAAGTATAGCCCCGATAAAAAAAGACTGAGAAATTCCCAGATACTGATTCAGCACTCCTCCGGCAAGAATCCCCGCACCTACTCCCAGATCCCAGCTTGTCAGATAAGTGGATACTGCGGTTCCCCTCTGTGAAGCAGGAGCAAGATTGACAAAAAGAGCATTAAACGCGGGGAATATGGTACCATATCCTGTCCCCAATAAAAAAGCCGTGAAAAAATAAAGAGATTCTCCAGCCAGATAATTCCACCGGATTAATCCCTCAACCACCGATAAACCAAAAACTGCAGGGATAATCACCAGAATTCCGAGAATAATCATCTGGGTAATTTTACCACGATCTACACGGGGGCCCGAAAAAACCCGGGAAAGAATCAATCCGGCAGCCAACAGAACGAAAAAAAAGCCGGTTCCTTCTTTCAATCCAATGGTAGAACCCAACATAGCCACATAAGTAGAGAACATCCCAAAAGGGATAGCTACTAAAAAACAAACCAACCCGGCAAGAATCCCTTTCACGAGAAAAAAACGATCTAATGAAAGTGGGGGACGCAAAACACGGGCTCTTTGGGGAGGATGAATTTGCAAAGCGATCAGCCAACCCAGAAACCCCATAATAAATGCAATAAAAAACAACACCCCATACCCAAACTTTTCATATACAAGCAAGCCGACCATAGGCCCCAGAGCCATCGCCAGATTGTTCATCACTCCAAAATATCCTAACCCCTCTCCTCTTCTTTCAGAAGGCATAATGTCAATCACCAGGGTAGTCCCGGCGGTAGTGACTGCTCCAAAAGTCAGGCCGTGAAACATTCTGACTAAAATAAACAACGCGATAGATCCCATGAGAGGATATAACGGAAAAGTCAGAATAAAAAAGAAATACATAAAAATATACATGGCTTTTCTCGGAAGAAAATCAACTGCAAAGCCGGAAAAAGGTCTGATCATCAAGGCGGCCAGAGTATAACAGGAAAGGGCTATCCCCACGATAGAGATGTCAGCCTTAAAAGTATCCGTCAGGTAAAAAGGCAGAACCGGCAACAAAAGATAAAAACCTGAATACAACGAAAAATTTGCAAAACATGCACAAATAAAATTTCGCGTCCAAAGAGGTTTTTTGGTTGTTTTTTCCATACCGCTCAGAAACATTTCAATCGGCAAAGATAAGAAAATCCCCCTGCGAAAATTATTTCTATTATTTTAGTACATTTGGAGGAATAATCAGTGTTTTTACACATAGAGGACACCTTTTCCTCCCTCTGATTATGAATCTTTAGAAAGAAATTACGGCAAAAAACGCTTCGGACTGTTTTTATGCTTTGTTTGCCACTCCGGGCGGAATCATTACCTTTGGCAAAGATTGCGAAAATCTCTGTTTTAAAAGGTAAAGCCATATCAATCCTGACCCGGATGAGTATAAACAAATGATATAACTTTGAAAAATGATGTCTGTGATCAGAAACAATCCGGCCCTAATGGCTGAAATGAATCGCATCAGCGAAGTAGCGGGATATCTGTGGGGAAAAGGATGGGCCGAGAGAAACGGGGGGAACATTTCTGTAAATATTACCGACCTGATTGGGGATGAAGGCCAGAGAATGTCTTCCCTGACCCGGGCTCAGCCTCTGGGAAGATCCCTGCAATCTCTGGCCGGCCATATTTTCTATGTGACCGGAACCGGAAAACGGATGAGAGATGTGGCACAAGATCCCTTCAGTCACGGATCCTTGATCCGTTTAAACGCCTGCGGGGGAGCCTATGAGATCATTGCTGAAAAACCTATTATCCCGAGTTCTGAGCTTGCCTCTCATCTCTGTATACATAATTGCCTGATAGAAAGAAATCTTGACAATAAAGTAGTACTTCATACCCACCCTACCGATCTGATAGCCCTGACCCATTGCAATGATTTTCTGGACTCAGAGGCGCTCACCTGGAAACTCTGGTCTATGATCCCTGAATGCCGGATGATAGTTCCCAAAGGGGTCGGCGTGGTACCTTACGAAACCCCCGGGACCATAGCGCTGGCAGAGGCCACACTTAAACAGCTGGTCAACCACGATGTGGTTTTATGGGAAAAACACGGCATTCTGGCGGTAGGCGAAGATATCATCGATTGCTTTGACGCCATTGATACTCTTTCCAAATCAGCTCAGATATACCTGAATGCAAAACAGGCAGGTTTTGAGCCTCAGGGGATGACCAAAAAGCAGATGGACGAACTGGTTGCTGCTTTTGACCTCCCGATACCCGACTGAACCTTTCGGCTATAAATATTAATCACCTATAATCCTTTAAATTATGAGTCTTCTGGTAATTGAAGGTCTGGACGGATCGGGAAAATCCACCCAGGTAAAAAAACTACAAGAATATTTTGAATCTTCCAGTATATCTTTCCGGTATATGCATTTTCCCCGGACCGAAGGGAATGTTTATGCCGACCTGGTAGCACGTTTTCTTCGGGGAGAACTTGGCAATATTAATTCGGTCAATCCCTACCTGACCGCACTGATCTACGCGGGAGACCGATATGACGCCAAACTGCAGCTCGAGTCATGGTTACGGCATGATCGACTGGTACTGCTTGACCGGTATGTTTATTCCAACATCGCCTATCAATGCGCAAAAATTTCTGATGAAAAAGAAAGAATGGCCCTGAAAGCATGGATTCTGGAAACCGAATACGGATACTTTGGCCTTCCCAAACCTGATTTAAGCCTGTTTCTGGACGTTCCCGCCGAATTTACCGAGCAAACCCTCAGTGAACAGAGAAAAGGAGCTGACCGATGGTACCTGCGCAAAAAGACGGATATTCATGAAGAAGACCCCTTGTTTCAGAAAAAAGTGCGGGAAGTATATCTGTCTCAAAAGGGAGACCCTGATTTTATTGATCTCAATTGTTGTCTGGACGGCAAAACCATGGCCTCTCCGGACGATATCTTTCATAAAATACTTGAAACGCTTTCTAAACGGGGTCTTATAGCATGAACCGAACATGTTGCTTTGCAGCGCCCAAGAGTATGATAATACTTTCCAGCAACATGGAGCTGCATACTACCATTAAAAAGAAAATTATTATAGTATGAAACACCCATGACGATATAGACGTCC
>JAQVSH010000284.1 GCA_028700615.1 Bacteroidales bacterium | reverse complement strand
CATAAACCTGGTGAAGGACGAGATTTACGACGACTTTATAAATAAAGCCTGCGAGCAGTTTAAAGCCAGGTTCGGGCACATGCCCAGGGTATACGAGGTTGTGATAAGCGACGGAGCAAGAAGACTCCGGTAATTGAGGTTAGGGCTGGATGTGGTTGTTAGGGTTGGAGGTGGTTGGCTGGCCGGGCCCTGCCTTTGAGGTTGGTGGCAGGGCTTCTGGTTCCCGTTTATATTATAGGTTAGTTAGGTAGGTGGCCGGCCGGGCTGTTGGTTTCCCGGCCGGCCTTTTGATTTCCCGGTTGGGTTGTTTGTTTCCCCGCCTGCTGTTTGTTTTTCGGCCGGCATTTTGATTGGGTGTTAGTGGTTTTCCGTCACTTGTGCACTACCCACATACCTTTTAATGCGGGACAGATGGGATTCATGTGCGCCAGATCTGAGTGATAAATTATAGAACACAGTAAGTCAGATACTTGCAAGCTATAAATAAAAAGTGGCGCAGCTAAATCCCATATATAAACCACATCTGTCCGGAACGGGGTCAAGGGTCAAACAATGTAATTCGTTAACTATCTATATATCTACACTTTGAGCAAATAGCGAATTTGACCCTTGATTTGCCCTTAACGTATTTATTGGGTTTCCGGTGAGGTTACTGTCAAGGGTCAAATACGGGGAAATGTTAATGCGCAGAAAGTGAGTGTATTGCATTGAGAAGGAGTTTGACCCTTGATTATTCTGCTTACAAATGTTTTGTATTTGAGATCAAATGGAATTTGGGTAAGCACCACCTTGTGCAAAATATTTTATATTAGTGCTCAGTTTACATATAATATGAGCGAACAACAGCCAACAATTCGTGATTTTGATTTTAACCTCATCTGGGAATATTTTATTCAGTTTGAAAGGCAGGGACCTGGTTGCCCACAAGCAACCCTAAAAGCGTTAAGCTTTATAGACAATCTTTCAAACGAATCTAAAATTGCCGATCTGGGTTGTGGATCCGGTGCGCAGACTATGGTTCTGGCCCAAAATACAAAAGGAATTATCACAGCTTTGGATATTTTTCCCGGTGCGATAAACAAGCTTAAAAAGACTACCCGGGAACTGGGACTGCAACATAGAGTGAAAGGGATAGTCGGTTCTATGGATGACCTGCCCTTTGAGGAAAGCCAATTCGATCTTATTTGGTCAGAAGGGGCTATTGACAGCGTAGGTTTTGAAAAATGCCTGACATATTGGAAGAGTTATCTTAAAAGCGGTGGTTACTTTGCCGTAACCAACCTGACATGGTTTACCAGCGATCGCCCTGCCGAGCTCGAAAAATACTATCTGAATGCGGTTCCGGTTATTGGAACCATGGGGGAGAATCTTTCAATTATACAAAAAGCAGGTTATAAACCTGTTGCGGCGTTTTCGCTGTCTGAAGATTGTTGGACGGACCATTACATTGCTCCGCAGGAGGCGGCAAATGAAGTGTTCCTGAAAAAATATGCCGGCAATAAGACCGTAGAGATTTTTATTTCAAATTTAAGATACGAGGCAGAGTTATATTCAAAGTATAAACAGTATTATGGATACGTTTTTTATATTGGTAAAAAATAAATTTGTTGTATGACAGGACATTCAATAGATCCGGCTAAGAACGGAGCTCATAACGGATGATGACAGTAAAAAGATATGATTTTTTTAAGACCAAGTATGGCGATGAGCTCCTGATTGACCTCATCCGGTTGGAAAGCCTTGAAAAATATATCAATGAAGATCATCCGCATTATCTTACTTATTTTGATATAACGGTTTTAACAGGCGGAAAAGGATATTTTTGTATAGATGAGTATAAATATGAAATAAGGCCGGGTGCTATTCTGTTTTCTTCTCCCGGCCAGATCCGGTATTGGGATACTGAAATTCTGCCAACAGGTTATGTTTTACTATTCGAGGAAGAATTTCTCAGCCGCTTTCTTAACGATTCGCAGTTCATCAATGATTTGAAGTATTTCAACACCGGAACCAATCCTCCCAAAATGGATCTTTCGGCAGCTGACATGCAGCATCTGCTCATTTTAATGGAAAACATAGAGCAGGAAATCCGAACATTCAGCCGTACCGATCAATACATCCTGCAGGCTTTGTTGTATCAGAGCCTTGTCTGGCTTAACAGAAGATATTCCATTTCTTACCTGGGGGCTAATACGGTAAATAACAACAGGTACATTAATCAATACGCAAAATGGGTTAGCAAAGAATATAGTAATCATCATTCGGTAGCCTTTTATGCCGATAAGCTGAATATCACTCCGGGACATTTGAACGATCTGTGCAAACTGAATCTTGGAATCAATGCCAAGCAATACATTCAGAACCGTATTATTTTGGATGCTAAACGATTATTGTTGTATAGCAGTCTGTCCGTAGAAGAAATAGCCTTGCATTTGGGCTTTGAAAATGCCACTTATTTTATACGTAAATTCAAGCAAATATCGGGGATCACACCGCTTTCTTTCCGTAAGACCAAATAACCCTGAAAAGTTCCATTTTTACCTTATTTAGTTCTGCAGGTGTGAGATGTTATCGTTTTAGTTTTGTATTTGTAGAAAAAATTAACATGAAAACATTTTTATTAATTGCATGGGTTATGATTACACTAACGGGTTGTTCCTCGGGGAACACAGACATTTCTGAAGAAATTATCTCATTAGAAAAAGCCGCGCTTGAAAAGTGGAACCGCGGTGATATTTACGGCTATCTGGATCTGTATGCCGAGGATATCGTTTATTTCGATCCTATGATCGATAAACGGATGGACGGGTTACAGAAAATAAAAGAGTATTACGAATCCTGGGAAGGAGAAATTAATGTAACAGAATGCGAAATGATTGATCCTAAAGTGCAGGCCGTTAAAGATATGGCCGTGCTGACTTTCAACCTCCGATCTGTGGAAGGCGATTCTCTCTACCAGTGGAATTGCACCGAGGTGTACCGTAAAGACCGAGGCAAATGGCTTATCATTCAGACTCATTGGTCGTATGTAAAACCGAACGTAAAATAGTGCCGGGGCAGTTTTCGTTTTTATCTGCCCAAGGATATTCATTACCTCTTTAGTGACTGAGAACGAAAACCTTGATCTGTGCAGTGAGATCGGTCCGTATAAAAAATGACAAACCATACGGCTTTCTGCGGGTCAGGGAAAGCAAAACATATAATCAGAACAGCATGAAACAATATACCGACATTGGAAAACAATTAAAAGACACATTTGATCCTTATATTAATGTCGATGTTAAATTATGGGATGCTTTTGCGGACAAATTAACCCTGAGAAAATTCAAGAAGAATGAGATCATTAAAAACGCTGATCAAATAG
>JAQVSH010000283.1 GCA_028700615.1 Bacteroidales bacterium | reverse complement strand
AATGGCAACCAGCAATAAAACGATCCTGAGCGCAACATTAAACATGCAGCTTAAGAATCCGTAAAAGCCGAAAGAAATGCCCGGAACATTCAGCAGAAATCCGAGCCCGACAATAGCCATACCTGCAACCAGGGCCCGTTTGTATCCGATTTTTCCAAGAATCCAGGCAATCGGTACGGAAAAAATATAAGCCCCGTAAAAAGCAGTATTCACCAACTGACGTTGGGTCTCATCCAAAGAAAATGCCTTGGTACAGAAATCGATCATGGAATTATTCATCGTTGTGATGAATCCCAGCAGAAAGCTGAGCACAATCATTACAGACAAGGCAAAACTGTAATTTTGTTGTTTTTGTGTCATTAAAATGGGTTTTTAGTAAATATATCCGTGAAGATGCATAATTTTATTCTGAGAATGGAATGGTAAAAAGAAAAAAAATAAAAATTCTGATTTTTTTCTGCTATTTTTAAAAAGTATTCTCAGCATAAAAAGATCTATTTTCTGTAAAATATAAAATAACCCGAAGACCATTTTAAAAAATGAAACCAAATATCAAATAAAATATTTAATTTCACACAAAGAAATCCACGAGGTTCAAACTGAAAGAAATATACAGCGGGGAGCAGGCTGACCCTGTCTTTTTCATCTGTTAGACTATGGAAAAAATCCGGATATTACTGATCGGGGATAAGAACGCTGAAGACCAGATTCTTAAGAATCTGTCAAAATCAGAAAAAACTTCTGATTACGTGGTGCTTCGTGCCGGATCCGTTAAAGACGGTCTGGAGAGGTTGTTATCAGAATCTTTTGAAGTCATACTGTTAGACCTTGCATGCATCGGCCGTAAAGAAGCTCAGGACGTTTTTGATGCACTCCGGCAAAGAAACGAAATTATTCCCGCCATTGTGATTTGTGAGTGCGAAGAAGAAGGATGTGCATTGGACTTTCTACGCCAGGGAGCACAAGACTACGTGTACAGATCCTGTCTGAATCAATCGCAGCCTTTAATCAAGGCCATCAGGTCATCTATTGCAAGGTGCCGTATGCAAAACCTGCTGGACAAAGAAATACAGGAAAGAAAAAAGGTTGAAAATATTTTACGCGAAAGTCAGGAGCAATTGTCCACCATGGTAAAGAACCTCCCGGGAATGTTTTACCGATGCAGGCTGGACGCCCAATGGACGATGTTATACGTGAGCGAGGGAAGCCTGGTGGTCACCGGGTATACACCCGAAGAACTTCTCAACAATTATAAAATTGCTTATAATGAGCTGATCCTGGAGGAATACAGACAGCCCATCTGGGAAAAATGGCAAAAAAATCTTGCTGCGCGGCTTCCTTTTGAAGAAGAATACCCTATCCGGACAGCTTCGGGAAAAACAAAATGGGTATGGGAAAGAGGGGTAGGTATTTATGACAAACAGGGAGCCATTCAATATCTGGAGGGTTATATTGAAGATATTACCCGTCGTAAAGAAACCGAACAGGCACTGATACAGGAACAATATCTCACAAATATGTTAATGGAGGGAGTTCCTGACCATATTTACTTCAAAGACCTTGAAGGCCGTTTTATCCGAAACAATAAATCCCATGCAAAATCTTTCGGGTTTGATGATCCCAAACAAGTCATCGGGAAAAGCGATTTTGATTTCTTTGTAAAAGAATTTGCCCAGGCCGCCTTCGAGGATGAACAGGAGATTATCCGTACCGGAAAGCCTGTGAGTAAAGAAGAATTGGCCATTCTGGAGGACAACACCAAAACCTGGTACATGATTACCAAAATGCCCCTGCTGGACATGAATGGGAAAATTGTCGGAACCTTCGGAATTTCCAGGGACATCACCAAACTCAAACAGCTCAACGAAGAAATTCTCAAAGCCAAAGAAAAAGCGGAAGAGAACGACAAATTTAAATCTGCCTTTCTGGCCAACATAAGCCATGAAATACGCACTCCTATGAACGGAATACTGGGTTTCTCGGAATTGCTGAAAGATCCGGATCTCTCCCCTGAGGAACATAACATGTATATTCAGATTATAGAGCAGAGCGGCCAGAGGATGTTGAGTATTATCAACGATGTGGTGGACATCTCAAAAATCGAAGCGGGACAGATGGATATTCACATGGAAGATACTCCTATCAATCAGTTGCTGAAAGACCTCCGGCTTTTCTTCCTGCCCAATGCCAAAGAAAAAGGAATCGAAATATTCTGCAGTTGCGACCTGTCGGATGCGAAAAGCATCATTGAAACAGACCGCACCAAACTTACCCAGACATTGACCAATCTGATCAAAAATGCCATGAAATTTACCATGGCAGGTTCTATCAGTTTTGGTTATGTCCTCCGAAAAAATATGCTGGAATTCTATGTAAAGGATACCGGAGAAGGCATAACTCCCGACCAGAAGGCTATTATTTTTGAACGTTTTAAACAGGGGCCGCAATCCAGATTTAAAAATAAGGAGAGTGCAGGCCTCGGCCTTTCTATCTCAAAGGCATACATAGAAATGCTGGGAGGCAGTCTCTGGGTGGAATCCCAGCCGGGAGAGGGTTCGGTATTCTACTTCACCCTCCCATACCGGATTAAAAAACAGGCTTTGGAAAATCCGGAGGAGGTCCGGCCTGAAAAACAGACCAGACCTTTACATATATTAATCACTGAGGATGATGAGCACAGCATGGTATACCTTCGAACCATTCTCAAAGGAGATAATACCCGGCTTTATTTAGCCGGAAACGGACAAGAAGCGGTTAAGATAGTGAGCGAGGTTCCGGAAATTGATGTCGTACTGATGGATCTGAAGATGCCGGTTATGGATGGGTTTGAAGCCACCCGCCAGATAAAAAAAATCAGACCTTCTCTCCCCGTAATTGCGCAGACGGCCTATGCATTTTCCAATGATCAGGAAAAAGCCATGTCCGCCGGTTGTGATGAATTTCTGGCCAAACCGGTTCGGAAAGATCTTCTCTTCTCCACCATCCAGAAATTAATCTCAGGCTCTGCGGATGCATAGCCATGAATGTTTTCACATTCCGTCTTTGATTTTTAATACATTCTTAATAGCTTTCCGCTGTTTATCAGTAAGGTTGACCGGATAATCATTCATAACTTATATTGTTGCTAAACAAGAAGTTACAAAATCCTTCAATCAATATATTGATATTCAATATATTATATTCTCAAAATTCAAAACAACTTCTAAGTAAAAAAGAATGAACAGATTTTTAACCTGTATGGTCATTGCCTTTGCTACGCTGAATATAGCAGGAGAGGATTTGAGTGCTCAGACACCTGTCTCTGAACCCTATCAATGGAAAAATGTAAGAATTGTAGGAGGAGGTTTTCTGGACGGCATCATATTCCA
>JAQVSH010000282.1 GCA_028700615.1 Bacteroidales bacterium | reverse complement strand
AGGAAAACGCCAGGATCTTGTCAGATCACCCGTATTTCAAAAAATCACCACTAAAGATTGCAAAATGATTACGGCACCTGAAAATAGTGACAGTAAATTCTATCGGTTTGTATTATACGAAGGTTGGGATTATGCAGGCCAGGGATCAGGAAACATACGGACAACCATCCATAAATTTAGAAATCAATTCATAACCGAATTAAAAGAGTCAATTAAAACCAATCCTGACTTTGCCCACAAAACCGCAATCCTTGAGTTTTACAAATACAATGGCTCGGTCAGGCAAATGAATGACGAACTTGGGAAAATTGAATCAAGTATTATTGATCCAAATACACCTAAAGAAAAAATCCACCCACTGAACTCAATGAAAGAGGATATTGAGTTTTTAATCAGTCAATTAGAGGAGGGGCAAAGACAAATCAAGAATATGGTATCATCTTATTGGCCGGAGAAATTATCTATTTTGGATCAACCGACACCCACTTTAGACCCTTATGTGAATCAATCAAATTACTTTGCCAAGAGAAAGCCAGGGAAACGCCTAAAGAAGGAAATAACTTATGAAAGTTTATTTAAAATCCCCTACAACCAAAAGGAAAAACTTGAGCAACTGGATTCAATCTTGGAACTACCCGGATATATTGATGACAAACATCAATGGATTGGATTAACTGACAAAGCAAATGAATTTGCCGCGTTATACCAATGCCTGAAGGAAAATTATTTTGTCACGAAAATTAAAGATGAACCCACAATTCCTGTATTTGGTAAACGGTTTGGACTGAAAATTGAGCTAACAGGCAAAGATCTTTTTTGCACCATCAGAAACATCACCACTCCGGCCCCTTGTGGTCTTATAGACGAATTTGACCGGATATTGAGAAATTGGTGAAAGAAAATTTATTTCTGATCAGAAATTTCAGAAAAAGAATAGGTTAAATCAGATCTAATTTTGTAGCAAATGTTAAATACTACAAAATGGATCAACAAATTCTTTTATCACAAATGACACCGGAAAGCCTCCGCGACTTAATCCGGAACACCATGACCGAAGTTATGGAAAAACAAAACCCACCGACACCAGATACCAAATATCTGACCCGTTTAGAGGTTTGTCGGTTGTTTCATATCACTCTGCCAACTTTGGGGGAGTATGTGAAAAAAGGCATCCTAAAAGGCCATAAGATAGGGCGGAGGGTTTTGTTTGACGAAATGGATATCAAACAGGCACTCCAGGAAATCCCAACCCTGAAATACAAAAGATTAATCAAACGGCCATGAAGGGTATGGTTGAACTTCGCCGGTTGGCACTTGCTGACCTTCGGAGTAAACACCCAACCCTACCTGAATCGGCAGCCATACCGCGCACCTATACCGATAGAACCGCCAACGGCCTCACCAGGGCTATAATTGACTTTATCCGGCTGCGTGGAGGGTATGCCACCAGAATCAATACAACGGGGCAAATACGGGCTGGAAAGTGGGTTAAAGGCACTACCAGCCGAGGGACTGCGGACATCATGGCCGTTTATCAAGGATTCCATTTGTCTATTGAAGTCAAAATTGGCCGAGACCGAATGAGCCGACACCAGCTGGCAACAAGGGACAACGTGGAGGCTGCCGGCGGTTTGTACTTCATCGCACGGGATTTTCAATCCTTCTTCGATTGGATCACCGCGCTGGATAAAACAGAAGGCCCCGGAGGGATGCCGGAGCCTTCAAAACCTTTTCCAACACGGTCAAAAATACAATTCTATGAGCAAAGATAAAATAAATTCAGAACATCGGTACTTTCAGATACCTATTTGCTGGAATCAGAAGATCCTGGCAAACCCAAAGAATGCTATCAATCAGGCTATTTGTTTCGGCATCTGGTATTATGCCAATAACATTAAAAACAAGCCAGGAAGCGTGGATGAAGCCATGCAACCGGATAATGCAGCCAGGCAGGTATTATATGACTATTACAATCACCAGGACCGGATAAATACCTATCTGTTGAAAAAGTTAAGGGAGTACCATGAATCCGGGCGGATCAGCGAGAAGGATGAATCCCGGGGCTTTGGTTTTGATGGGTTCTCCCCGGAGCCGCAAGAATCGGACATGCTGGATCTGTTTAATAAAGACTTGGACTTCATGGCCGCCTGCATCCTTCATGAGAACCTGCACCGGGCGGATCATTTCTTCGGTTACGAACCGAACCCCAAACTGACCCAGATCAACGCCAAGCCAGTTGAGAACTTCCAGCAGGAACAGGAACAACTGCACGGGGCACAACCGCTGACCATGTGCAAACGGGTCATTATGGAACGGTTTATGGACCAACCTGATGACATTGAACTGCTGCTGGCCTATCTGGGTATTAAATCCCTGATCGGACGGAAGACCTGGCAGCGGACAACAAAACTGGCCGTCATCAGCCGGATGATTGGCGCAAAGAATGCGGAAGCCTTGAAGTGGGTACTAGAGAACAACCCGCAAGCAAAAGCCATATATCAGCACTACTTCGATAATAAAGGTACTATCCGCCGGCATCGGTTTGATAAACTGATCCACCGGCTTCAGGATCTGGGTTTTCTGAAATCCTACTTCGGGAAAGACCGGTCCATATACCTATCCTTCACCCTTGACATGCGGGAGCTGACTGATGCCATTATCAGCCTAGAATCAGATCGCAACCACCGGGCCAAGGAACGCGAAGCAAGGGAACGGATCAGGCAGCGAATCCAAAAGCCAGGATTAAACTGACAGCTATATAACGAACAGCTATATAACACAATGACTGTAACGGATAAAATTAACTGTTACGAGGAGGGCAGACCATCAGCCCGATTATGGCAGCAAGCCGGCATCATGATGACATCAGACGCGCCGATGACCGACAGCTATATTAAGGTATTTTATAAAGATATTTAATAAATGTAATAATGTAGGAGATGGACATTTTGAAAAAATGGGGCTCCATCTTTTTTTTTTTGATCAATCAACAATTAAGAAATCATGAAGACAGAATTATCAGAAAGGGCCAGACAGGCCAGAAACGAGTATCAACGGAATTATCGCCGTAGGAATCCAGACAAGATTCGACAACACATTGCCAATTACTTTATTCCTGATTGGATAATCACGTTAAACAGCCTCCACAAAGGGCATACGGTGGCAAGAATACAACTTTAACCCATGGATGGTACATTGACCCATCCAGAAAATTGGCGTCCCATATCGCCTTAAAAACGCCCATATTTGGAATCATTCTAAATAATCAGATCCTATATTGATCCCGGTATAAAAAAAGGGGCAAAACACCTGTACCAAAGACACCCGCAACCGTTTTTTTGGCAAACATAATCCTACAACCCCGGTTCAG
>JAQVSH010000281.1 GCA_028700615.1 Bacteroidales bacterium | reverse complement strand
GCAAAGTATATCCCGAAGTCCGTAACGGACAGTTCAAAACAGATTTTTGTTTCTCAGGAGAAAAACCCGATAACATCCGTACCGGACAGACCTATTATATAAATCTGGAGCTGGGACAACCCACCCGAGCTGTGATCATCCCCAGGGGCGCCTTCTACCAGAAGACAGGGGGGACATGGATCTATGTTTTATCTACGGAAGGGGACAAAGCTCAAAAACGATCCATACGTATTGGACGCCAGAACCCACAATATTATGAAGTGCTTGAAGGCCTGGAACCCGGGGAGAAAGTGATTGTTTCAAGCTATGAGAACTACGGAAACAATGAGATCTTAATTCTGGACTGATATGAGAGCTTACTACCTGGACAGAATACGAATCTTTCTGACCATTCTGGTAATTTTTCACCATACGGCCATAGCGTTTGGCGCCTCGGGGGGCTGGTATTATATATCGCCCGAAAGCGCCTCGGGATCTGCGCAAATGCTGCTCTCATTCTTTATGACAATAGACCAGGCATATTTTATGAGCTTCTTCTTCCTCATTTCAGCACTTTTAATGCCTGCTTCGTACGAAAGAAAAGGATTTGGCCAATTTGTAAAAGACAGGCTGGTAAGACTGGGGATTCCCCTGATTGTCTACATTGTACTTATTCACCCCACCGTCGTATGGTTTGTTCTGGATCATACCGGGCAGGAAATATCCTGGCCACGGCTGGCATGGCATCTGATAAGCCGCGAACCCGGATCCGGTCCCATGTGGTTCGTGCTCACCTTACTGATCTTTGAATTGCTTTATGCTCTTTATATGAAGTTCCTGGGGAACAGAGACTCCGGGCAGAGTATAACCAGAACCCCCACAAGTTTAGGTATCATCCTTTTTATTGTGGGAACAGGCATAGTCGCTTTCCTGGTGAGACTGGGCTACCCGGCCGGAAAAAATTTCTTTGGCCTGCAATTCGGATACTTTCCTTTATACATTGTTATGTATATTGTCGGCATTGTGGCCGCACGCCGTCACTGGGCGGAAAAGCTTACACTAAGGCAATCCAAACCATGGTTCTATCTTTCTATAGCAGCCATACTGGTCTTAATGATCGTCATGATGCAAAATGCGGGAAAGGATCTGTCTTCTTTCAGCGGAGGATGGAATACATCCGCTTTATTTTATGCCATGTGGGAACCAGTTGTATGCGTGGGCTTCTGTTTCTTTATTACCTTGCTGGCAAGAGACCATATGAACCGGCCGAATAACTTTGTCACAAAAATGTCCAAGGCCAGTTATCCCGCATACATTATACATCCACTGATTGTTGTATTATCTACTTTCGTTTTGGAAAGTCTTCCTGTTTCCCCCTATCTTAAGATAGCCGGCGTTTGTCTTTTAGCGGTACCCGTATGTTTTGGGGCCGGCGTTCTATTTAACAGAATAACCAAAAATGAAAAATCTTAAACGCGCGCTTCGTAATTTTTTTGCCAAAGGACAGAATAATCTCATAAAAATTCTTTCTCTGGGGGCAGGTCTGTCCGTGGGATTAATTTTGACAGCTAAGGTATGTTTTGAAGTTTCCTATGAAGACTTTTATCCCGAGAAAGAACAGATCTTCTCGGTTCAGACATGGTATTCAGCGCCCGGGCAGGATGTGAAAGAGTACGGACAGGTAAGCGGCGCAGTGGTCCCGGGGATGATTGATGAAATACCGGAAGTTATCATGGGTACCCGGACAACAGGTTTCTTTGGCACTCCTGTTTTCTTTACTACGGACAAAAAACGCTACACCGGCGAAATGCTTCTGGCGGACACCTGCTTCCTGGATATGTTTCCCCGTCCTGTGCTGGCAGGGAATGCTAAAGAGGTTCTTTCGCGTCCCAATTACGTTTTGGTATCCCGGACCATTGCAGAGAATATGGGCGGGATTAAAGCCGTTATGGGCCAGAGTATATACCGTGACGATATGCCCCAGGTCATCTTTACCATTGGGGGTGTTTTTGAAGATGTCCCGGAAAATTCCGTTATTCAGTATGATATATTGGTATCACTCGAATCCTGGTCAAAATGGAGCCGGGAAAACTGGCTGGGCAATGACCGGTATCGCGGATATGTCAAGCTGGCCCGGGGTACAGATCCTGTCGGGCTGGCCACGGCTATCTATGAGATGCAAAAACGTCATCAGCCTATTGACGAACTCGAAACGGAAGGAAAAAAGCTGACTTATATTCTTAAGCCGTTTAAAGAATTGTATAGCGGAACCCCGGAGATCAAAAGGATGAACAAGCTACTCTCGCTGCTTGCTTTCGCATTAATTTTCACAGCTGTGATGAATTATATCCTGGTAGTGATCTCTTCCCTTATAAGAAGGACAAAAGAGGTTGGGGTCCGAAAATGCTACGGGGCGCAGGGCGCACAGATCAGAGGTATTCTACTGACCGAAACCCTGTTGCATATCGTGCTTTCACTAATGGTTGCGGTGGGAGTTATCCTGGCCTTCAGAGGTACCATAGAAGAGCTGCTGGATAACCGACTGTCAAGTATGTTTACCTCCCAGACTCTGCTCATTTTGGCCGGAATAGTGGTTCTGGTGTTTTTTGCCTCGGGACTCGTACCTTCGCTCCTGTTTGAACGTATCCCTGTTGCAGCTGCTTTCAGGGATTTCAGAGAATCGCGCAGATCCTGGAAACTCGGCCTTTTGTTTATTCAATTCATGGCTGCGGCATTTCTTATTGTGCTGCTGATTGTCATTGGCAGGCAATACCGTTTAATGGTCAATGACAATCCGGGATATGCCTATAAAAATGTGCTTTTTTGCAGTACTTCGGGGACCGAAGATCTCCTGCAGCAGCAGGCTTTGGAAGAGCTTAAACGCATGCCCTGGGTAAGGGAAGTTTCCACATGCAATACCATTCCGTTGTATTATGCATCGGGGAATAATATCCGACTGCCGGAAAATCCGACAAACGATCTGTTCAATATTGCCGACTTGTACTGGGCAAGCGATAACTATTTTACGCTTATGGAAATTCCCTTCATTGAGGGGCATGCACCCGGAAACCCCACAGAAGTAGCCGTGAGCCGGGCATTCCTGACCGAAATGGCGAAATTTGCAGACTGGAGTGAAGGGGCCATTGGCAGAAGCGTATTTATCACCGAACACAGCCAGTCCGATGATCCCAAAGAAGCCTTTACCGTTTGCGGTATCTACGAAGACATCCAGATAGGCAACCTGACCGGTGTGGATAAGCGCGCCAGTGTGCTTTTCCATCATGAACCCAGCTCACAATACACCGAATATATTCTTGTTAAATTACAAAATTTCGACCGGGAACATACAAAAGCAGTTTACGATATCATAAAAAAAGCCATGCCGGACAAAGATATTG
>JAQVSH010000280.1 GCA_028700615.1 Bacteroidales bacterium | reverse complement strand
TGAGTAGACATGGCAATAATACCCGAAGGATCCGCCTCTGCAACATTCAGCACTTCTTCATAAACCTTTCCCGAGGCGATGGAATAAGTTAACCGGGAATCATTGCGAAGCCTGCCCGCATAAAGCTCACAGATCGATTCAAACTGACGTTCTGCAGAGAGATATTCCTGATTCAGCAACTCCTCATCAGAATTGTATTTTAACACGTGAATCATATGAATATGGACCTCGGTTTTCAGAGAAAAAAGCAAAGCAAGATCCAGACCCTTAAGACTTTCACCGGAAAAATCCACAGGAACTGTAATATTCTTCATATTAATTGATATTAAACGGAGAAGCAAGATAACAAAAACCCGAGAGATAGCAATAAAAGCTCCTTTTGAAATCTTGACATCTCAATATTTTTACTAACTTGCAGCATATCAAATAGCGTCAGGAGGACGCATTATTTTTATTTATTCTGAACAATTATCAAACAAATGAACAGTATGAAACAAGAAGTAACCTTGGGTATTGATATCGGAGGTACAACCACTCAGTTTGGTCTCGTAAACAGGTCAGGAAACGTTCTCTTTGATGCTACCGTTGATACAGCTTCCTTTGAGACCGCTGATGAATACTTGGAATATCTTTATCAAAAAATTGAAGAAAAGACTGCCACCCTGAAAAGTGAACTGATTGAAATCAAAGCAGTGGGCATCGGAGCTCCCAATGGAAATTATTATAAAGGGATTATTGATTGCGCTCCGAATTTGAAATGGGGGAAAACCCGTGTGGAATTTGTCAAGAAATTCCAAAAGTATTTTAACGTGCCCATGGCTCTTACCAACGATGCCAATGCGGCAGCCTTGGGAGAAATGATTTTTGGATACGGCAAAGAAGGGTATGAAATCGATGGACAAATGGTTCCGATTAAAGATTTCATCATGATCACGCTGGGAACCGGATTAGGCAGCGGTATTATCGTAGACGGACGTATGGTATACGGGCATGACGGATTTGCCGGAGAAATGGGTCATATCATCGCCGTTGAAAACGGACGTCGTTGCGGATGTTCGCGTAAAGGCTGTCTGGAAGCTTATGCGAGTGCTCCCGGACTTAAAAGAACTGTATTTGAGCTGATTGCTGAAAACCCTTTCCGTGAATCCAATCTTAAAATGTATAATTACGAAAGACTGGAATCCAAAAATATCTATGAGGAAGCGCTGAAAGGAGACGAAATCGCACTGGAAGCTTTTGCCCGTACCGGAGAAATTTTGGGCAGAAAACTGGCAGATGCTGCTGCCGTGACTACTCCCAAGGCATTTTTCCTGTTTGGCGGGCTTGCAAAATCAGGAAACCTGATTCTTGACCCCACCCGTAAAGCTTTCTATGAAAGATTGCTCAATATATACCAGAAAGGGAATATCATTATTGATATTTCCAAACTCTTCAAAGAAGGCAAAAATATTGCTGTCATGGGCGCTGCCGCCCTGGCATGGGATGAATATGAAAAATCCCAACAAAATGCAACGATCTGAAAGATCTGCTGAAAGCAAAAAAAGAAGCTGCCCGAAAGAGCAGCTTCTTTTTTTTTGCCAGGGACCATTTATTTTCCTATCCGGGCGGAACTAAATCCTGCCGTGGTAAAACCCTCCGGGTTGTGTGAGGTCACAGCCAGTCCAACATACAATTCCCTTGACATCTTCAGGGTAAAGGATGCATATAACTTCCATGTTTTATTGTCATTACTGAAATAAGACTCAAAAACATCTCCCCGGCGTTTCATCCGAATCCAGGTATTTGGAAAATCCACCTCGTACGCGGCTTTCTCTACTGCATCTCCCGGATAGATGGCTTTCATTTCTCCTGAAGGAACAAGTCTGTACTGAAATTCACAGCCCCCATTATTGTTATTTCGGGCGCTGTTATCGGGAAACACCTGAAAGTAAACATGCCTGCTTCCGCCGGTCATCTCTTCACGGGCCATTATTCCGGCTTTGGTATATAGATTGGCCGCACTAAGACTCAAAATCTGAACACTTAGATCAAAATCGCCCTTTATTTTTTTGTAGCCGAACCGAAACTCATCCTGAGTCCCCCAGATATCGGTCCCACTTGCCATCATTTCAAGTTGATTATCCAGGATGGTTTCCTTTCCTTTCTTAGTGGCCTCTCCCACATCAGCATACTTCAGACTGGAAAACGCCAATGGTTTGTCCTCTTCATTACCGGGTTTCCCGGCACAAAAAGAATCCGGGGCGGCCGCTGCTGCATAAAAAACCACGGCCATCAGCATAGCATAATTTTTCAAATTCATAGATTATTTTTTTTAAGATGATCAAAAGATATCTGAACCGGCAGTTCACCTGATCCGGAATAAGGTTACAAAGTTGAATAAGGCCGGGGTGTAAGATAAACATTATTCACTTTACTGACAGTGTTTTTATAGGCAGGATCAGCATCCATTGCTTTCCATTGGGGATGTGCTCCAAATCTCCCCCATGCAGCCCGGCATTCAGCCATATCTTTAAAACTCAGTGCATAAAGAAGTCCGGGCATTTGCGGACCGGAAAGGATCTCTCCAAAAAAAGCAATATTTAATCCCACTTCTTTGAAGACAGACATTTCTCCGCTATTGAACATTTTAATCTTTCGCTGACCCGCTTCTTCATTAGGACTTTCATACAAACGCATCTGAAAGAGGCGACGATCGGGGGAAGTGGTGAGCTTTGGAAAATTCTCAAAAGATTCCAGCAAGAACGTCTCAAATCGGCTGTATAAAGGCTTAGCAGCGGTTTCCTCATAAAAAGCAGCCGATTGTTCAAGAAACGACTTATCTTCGAAAAGTTTGGCTTTGACTTCGTGATATTGTGCAATATCAGCATATACCGTCATAAAATGCATAGTCAAAGGACTGGGTTTCGCATCCTGAGCCTCCGGTTCTTCAAAAAAAGCAGCTCCTTTAATTCCAAGTCTGGAAAACCGGGGCAGAAAATAGTGTTCACAAAACTGATCAAACTTCCATTTTGAATCTGTATCAGGGAAAAAATAACGGCGCCATTCATACAATTCTTTGAATGATTTTTCTTTTTGTGTCTGGGCGGCAGCATGCACTACCCCGGAAGCGGTGACCGCAGCGGTGACCACCAGAGCAGATTCTTTCAGAAAATTCCTTCGTTGCATCATAAAATATTATTAAAAGAAGATTGAACATAAATTATTGTTACAACGAAGATATGTTTTTTTGGGGCTTTTTTTTTGCCAAAATCATTTAAAGTGTATATTTGCACCCATCAAAAAGCACGCCTGTCATGGGATGAGTGCAAAATGCGGAAATAGCTCAGTTGGTAGAGCATAACCTTGCCAAGGTTAGGGTCGCGAGTTCGAGTCTCGTTTTCCGCTC
>JAQVSH010000279.1 GCA_028700615.1 Bacteroidales bacterium | reverse complement strand
TTTCTTAAGGCGACCAGAGCACAGGGTATCATGCTGATTGCCCAGACTACGTAAATAAGGGTCGAGGGAAAACCGTTCTTCTCAGGGATTTCAGAAAAAGCACCCCAAATACCCCACGTAACGGTGGTGATTAAGGCATAAAAAAGCCAATTGTTTGTTTTTCTCATTATATGAATGTATTTTATGGATTGTCAATATCCACAATGTGAAGTTTTATGCCTTTCCGTTCAATATGTTCGCGTATTTCTTCTGAGATACCGCTGTCTGTGATTATGGTGTTAATTTTATCAAGAGAGGCAATAAAAGCAAAGCTTCTTTTTTCAAACTTGCTGGAGTCGAATACCGCAATGACCTCTTTTGCGGCAGATATCATGGCCTGGTTCAGGCTGGCTTCTTCAATATTCGGAGTGGAGATACCCCGTTCTATGTTAAAGCTGTCTACTCCAAGGAATAGTTTGTCACAATAAAAATTTCTGAGGCACGATTCGGCCAGCATTCCTACGGTCGATATCGATACGGATCGCATATTTCCGCCCAGGACGATGACAGAAAACCGGTTGTATCCGGCCAGCGCCATGGCAATGTTGAGCCCGTTGGTGATGATGGTCAGGTTATTATACTTAGCCAGATTTTTGGCAATTTCAAGCGTGGTGGTCCCGGAATCGAGGATAATTGTTTCATTCTCTTTAATAAGCGATGCCGCATACTTCCCAATCAACTGTTTTTCCCGGGCATTCTTCAACTGCTTTCTGTCAATTGAAAGATCATCCATATCGTTCAGTTGATGAATGTTTACGGCTCCGCCTTTTACACGTAACAAGAGTTTCTTCTCTTCCAGATCTTCCAGATCTTTTCTGATTGAAACTTCCGATACTTCAAAAATTCTGACAAGGTCAGTTATAAGGATTTTGTTATTGTTTCTTAACATTTCCAATAATAAACTTTTCCTTTCTTTAGATGTGTACTTACGTTTCATGCTTTTATTTTTCGTTTTTTAAGATGGACTTATTTTTCATTACAAAAATATATAAAAAATTTAAAAACGAAAATATTTATTTAAAAAAGTTACGATATTTTAAAAACGAAAGCTATATAACTGTGCAAAAATAAGAAAATTTATTATTTCTTGTTAAAATATTTTGAAATTTAATATTATGTCTCTAATTTTGCTTAATAAAATAAATATTAATTCGTGTGTCTATGATGAATTGTCATACTATTAGAGAAATATTGCAACAGCCCGATGTGTGGATGAAGACATTCGATACAGTTTGGGATAAGCAAAATGAAATAATGGAATTCATGACTTCCAACGGTGTCAGTAAACAGCTGGACATCTTTCTTTCCGGGGCAGGTTCTTCTGCCTATATTGCCGATACTGCAGCCTGTCTTTATTACCGGGACGGATATGTGCATGCAAAGTCGGTACCTACTACCGATATGGTATCCTGTCCCGAATATTTTTTAGATGGGACAAAGAAGTTGGTTGTGTCATTCGGACGTTCCGGAGACAGCCCGGAGAGCGTTGCTTCATATAATATAGTCAGGAAGTGTGTTAAGGATGCGGCTCATCTGATCATTACCTGTAATGCCGACGGCTATCTGGCCCTTACGGCCGAACGGGGCAGGGATTATGTGCTGGTATTGCCAAAAGAAACAAATGACGTCAGTCTGGCGATGACCAGTAGTTTTACATCTATGCTGGCTGCCAGCATTCTGTGCAAAAATGCGGACCGCCTGGGTACTGAAAAAGAAAAACTGGCCGGAGCTGCTGCTTTTGCAAAAAGATTCTTTTCTGAAGAAGTGCTGGCGCAAATTAAGAAGATTGTGAACAAAGATGTTCGCCGGGCGGTATTCCTGGGATCCGGACCTTTGACGGGGATAGCCAGGGAGGCCCATCTGAAATTGCAGGAACTTACCGATGGAAAAATCATGTGTGCTTACGATTCATTCCTTGGTCTGCGCCACGGGCCAAAGGCGGTTATTGATGACCGCACGCTCGTTGTTTACCTGCTTTCGGACGATGAATATACGCGAAAATATGAATACGATCTTATCCGGCAGGTGAACGCAGAGCACAATCCGGCTTCACGGATCCTGGTATCGGCCAATCCAGATGGGTGCGATTGTCCGGTGGATCTTAGAATAAACGGAGAAGGCCTTGCTCTTGGTGAAGACAACGAGTATAAATTCATACCCTATGTAATCATTGGCCAACTTCTTGGATATCATTTTTCTCTGAAAAACGGCCTCAATCCCGATTTTCCTTCTGTATCGGGGGCAATATCCAGAGTGGTTAACGGTGTAAAAATCTATAATTATTAATATATGAAACAGTATACCAAAGTTGAGAGAATCCTCAACAGAATTCAGGAATTGACGGCAGAAGGGCATAAGCCCAGAACGTTGCTGGCCGTGTGTCCGAATTCGCCGTCTGTGATCAGGGCGGCTTTCCGGGCAGCCAAAAGGAACAACGCTCCCATCAAATTTGCCGCCACACTCAACCAGGTAGATGGCGATGGCGGCTATACGGGTTATACGCAGATGGATTTTATGAATTTACTGAGACTCGAGGCACGCAGAAATAACTATACGGGCGATTATGTTGCGGCCATTGACCACGGCGGACCCTGGCTCAAGGATAAACAGTCCATTGAGAAATGGAGCTTCCAGGAGGCTATGGAAGGAGTGAAAAAATCGTTCGTACAGGCTTTATTGGCCGGGTATGATCTCATTCACGTAGATCCTACGGTGGATATAACGCTTCCCAAAGGAGAAGTCATCCGGATTGAAGTGGTTGCTCAACGTACCATTGAACTGATTACTTACATTGAGAATTTTAGAAAAAAGGCCGGCCTTCCCCGAATTTCCTATGAAGTGGGAACTGAAGAAGTTCATGGTGGATTAGCCGATGAATCGGTTTTTACAAAATTCCTGACTTTACTTAAAGAAGGTCTGGCAGCCAATGATTGTTCCGATGCCTGGCCGTGCTTTGTGGTAGGAAAAGTGGGTACGGACCTCCATACGACATTCTTCGATCCGGAAGTTGCTAATAAGCTGACATCCATCGTGCGCCGGTACGGCAGCTATATTAAAGGTCATTACACAGACGGTGTGGTAAACCCCGAGGCCTATCCGCTTTCGGGCATGGGTGCAGCCAATGTCGGCCCGGAATTCACCATTTCTGAATACAATGCGCTGGAAGAACTGGAAGAAGTAGAAAAAGACCTGTATGAAGAGCATCGCATTGCCGTTCTGTCCGGAATGACAACGGTCCTGGAAAAACTGGTTATTGAATCGGGACGGTGGAAAAAATGGCTTCACGAAGGAGAATCTGCAGAAGATTTCTATAAAAATGCTCCCGAAAGAAAGAAGTGGCTTATTCAAACCGGAGCC
>JAQVSH010000278.1 GCA_028700615.1 Bacteroidales bacterium | reverse complement strand
TTCGAGTCTTGTCCTGGGCACGATAAAAAACTACAAGTTAGTTGTTATCAACTACTTGTGGTTTTTGCTTTATAAAAATCCCCGACCATATCCCCGACTTAATAAAAAGCATCCCAAGAAAACTAGTTCCGGGATGCTTAGTTGCACACAAAAACAGACCTCATATGTCTGCTTTGCAAAACAAAGATAATCAATTATTCAAAACATGGATAGAGCCATTCGTTAAGGATTATCTACTTGTTGTATTTCTGTCCCATTCGCCCGCTACCGGTCCATAAACATTGACCTAAAAGCAGAGTTGATTGCCAAACTATAAAAAACGCCAATATTGCGATATATTGAGTCTATCAAAAGATGTTTGCTCATATTCCTATTTATGGATGGCTTTTTTTTTAATATTTGTCTTTCTTATATTGTTTAGATAGACTGTATAAGGCTTAATCTTTTTACCAGTTTCTATCTCAATATTTGATTTATCCTTTATTTTCTGGGGTGCGTCAATTTTGTGAAGAAAAACATCGATACCTGTTATAGTCTGATTTCCCTTATATTTAGTTTTTCTATAACTCAATTGAAATCCATTAGATTTCACAATATTAAGAATTTCATTTAATACTTCTTTAAAATCCTGTTGTGATGAAAATGTCAAATCATCAACAAATCTTGTATATGTCAATCCGTGTCGGTTACACAATTCAATAAGCTCAAAATCAGTCTTTAAGAATACAAGATTTGCTAAATGTGTGCTTGTAGGAGTTCCTTGCGGTAATTCATGTTTCCAAGTTGTCAATTTCGTAATCCATCTTGAATAATGTGTAGAAAAACCTAAAGAAACTAGAGTATCATATACACGTTTAGAAGAAATACTAGGAAAAAAATTCTGCAAATCCGTTGTAAACTGGTATTTGTTACCTTGATGTGGTTTTGCATTTGTAATGTTACTTCTTCTTTTAATACCACCATGAACAGTATCAGGAAGTTCTATTGGAGCTAATATTTTGTTTTTAATTCTTTTTTGTATCAATTTTAATTCCCGGAGTGAAGGACGAATAATTCTTTCCTTTATTGTTCCGTCTTTGTACTTTTTAAATTCTCCAGTTTTTTTGTCAATTTTTTTCTCTACCCACTCTTGATAATAACTATCAATGTTATCAACAACTTGCTGAATAAAGTCAGGTTTAAATCCAACTAAAGAGCATAATTTTTTTAGCTCATTTGATTTAAACTGAGAAGAATTCATTGACCAACGATTTAACAGAAGGGCTTACTATTTCAAATGCTTTCCTTTTGTTTGGTTGAACATCTTCGGCAGTCATTGATAGAAAAAAAAGAATAGGCAAAGGAATATTGAGACTATTACTAATACTTTTTAATGTAGAAAGATTAGGTTCTTTTTGATTACTTTCTATTTGTGATAAATAAGTCTGACTAATTCCACAAAAAGCAGCAAACTCAATTTGAGTTAGCCCTTTTTGTTTTCTGATATTTTTTATAATGCTTCCTAGGTCCATTTTAATAAAATTAAAAAAATTAAGAAGTGTTCGGAATTACTGAGGCATTTCGTCAGAATCAATGAAGAATTTTGAAAATAACACAACAATTTCAACTACAGCATGTAATATCTGTTCGTTGGTCTTCCCTTTTTTCTTTCTCAGATTTTTTAGAAGATTCAACGCTTCATTAAGGATTAATAAATCCTTGTCCGAAAGAGAACACCGGTCCTCGATGATAGTTTCGATACCTTGTATCAAACTATCAATGTTTTGGTTTTGTTTTAACCTTGACATAATTTTAAATTTTTATTACCGGACAATATTGTCCTGCTCCTATACAAGATTGTCTGTAACTAAATGTGTAAGCGATGTTCTCATTACACTATCTTAATTTCCTGCTCCAATAAATAAAATAATATCATCATCATAATATCATAACGAAGCCTTTCAATGGCTATGATAACGCAACATATTTCTTACAGATTCTGAAAGGCTTGATATTGCATTGTGTGCCCTTGAGTTACCTTCTCAGGTTGTCCTGACGGACTTTCAGTTTTACTCCATTTAGTTTTCAGTACCAAAACAAATTTCAAAGAACTACGATACAAATATAAGCATATTTTTTAATATATTACTGTCAGTTAATATTTATTTAGAAATTATTTATCAACAGCGTTGTTTATAAGCATAAATCACTCAATAATAATCAGATGAATTAAAGAAATACGAATTTATTTAACTCCTTAAGCCTGGTGCAATAGCAAGTGGATGTTAGTAAGCGACATATATGTTTAAAATTTCTAATGTTGTTGCAGGGCAAAACGTGTCAAATTACCAAAAATCCTTTATACAATTTATTTTTGATGTTTTGCAATTCGGCAAAACAATACATATTCATTATTTGGTGGTGATTAATTACTGCTTGTTGAGGACTTTCTTACTGTAACAAAAGAGCAAACAAAGTACCGTGAACAAAGATCAAGAAAGCGCAGATCGTGATGATATATAATATTCAAATTTTGTTCCATGCACCCCCATTGTCCCATCCAGCCAGAACGGGACACCCGGGACAAGTGGGACACTATCCCCTCTTCACCCCCTCCACCTCCAAATCCAACCCATTAACAAGCCGCGCCATCTCATCTATATAGCACCCGCCCACTATCCCCTTCAGCTTCAAAAAAGTTGGATGTAATCTGGGATCCTCATACTTCTCCACCGGGGTAATGGCAATATGCTCCTTCCGGTGCTGCCGTATTAACAGATCCGCAATATCCACATGGTGGGCTCTATCCTCATCTGTGGCATTTTTCTCCAGGACATCTGAAACCACAATCTCAACCTCGGGCACCCGGGACAGCTTCTCTTTCCATTCAAAAAACCCGTCCACGTCCGGGAAGGCCACGACCTTGCGGCCCCTCAATACCTGAAGCCGGTCATTGAGCTGGGACTTCCCACCGGTGGCCAGCCAAATGTATTCCGGCCAGAAAGAACTGCAGATTACCGCGGTCTTCTCACTTTCCACCAGGGCGACATGCTTTAACGGATATTGCCTCAGAAGATGTTCGCCAAAGAGGCACTGGGTCAACTCCCATTTATCGGGCAGACGCAGCCTCGGGTCCCCGGACTGTTTCAAAATGGAATGCACCCAGGTGATCCGGCCCCCGATCCGTTCATCCTTTATCCGGTGGCCGGTCTCCCGGTCATACTTCATGATCTTCCCGGTACGGCAGCGACCTTCCGTGTCTATCTGATAAAAAATCACGTCCCTGCTTTTGGTTACGCCTATAAGGTATTCTTTTACGATTCTGCCGGTGTTTTCCTTCCCGATCAAGCTCGTCAGAAACATCGTGAGATCGCTGTCTATGGCAGGATTTGCCGAGTTTTTTACTATATCCGTTGTGATGGTCCA
>JAQVSH010000277.1 GCA_028700615.1 Bacteroidales bacterium | reverse complement strand
AGTTTTAAGATTAAGTTTTTCACAAGCATTTTATAATTCGTTAAATTTTAGTACTTTCCTGAAGCATGATTTTCATTCTATTCTTTATCTCCGGCGCAATTTCTTTTATTCTTGCCGGGACCTCCGACGGATCGACTTCAATAGCCAGAAAACATTTTCCGGGAATTGGTTTATCGTCGGAAGACAGATATACTTCGGACAGAAAATCAAAATCCAGAGCCTCGGAAATTGACAATAAGAGATCTACGTCTATGCTTTTTCTTTGAAATATGTCATATACGGTTGTCCGGGATCTGTGTATCCGCAAGGCAAATTCTGCAATGGACAAATTGCGTTCATTTACCTTCTGTTTAATAATATGCCCCAAGTGAACATTAACCATGACATAATCATTTTAGGATATTTTTATATGGCAAGAAAATGGTTACCAAAATTGGCCATCATTTCTGCAGCAAACAACACAGAACCGTCAGTATCACAGACAGATGTGTTGATTTTTTAATACATTATAACTCCACTCCATGATAAAACAATTGTATATTACGTCTTGTGAAAATTTATTGATCCCGTATTATTTTTATCTTTGTTAACCAAAAATATTAATTCGACACAATATTAGGTTAAAATTTAGACTGTTCAAAATATAATGGATGCTATTTCAGCCTCAATCAAATACAGAATCCTTTATTTTATTGAAAATCAACACATAAAAAAGGTCGATTTTTTTAGAAAAACCGGCATGTCTGCTTCGAATTTTAAGGGGAAAGGACTTAACAGCGAGCTGGGCGGTGATAAAATAGCCAAATTTTTGTCTGTATATCCCGATGTATCGGCCGAGTGGTTGATAAGCGGAAAAGGACCGATGTTAGCCGGCAATAATTTAATCAGGGAAGAAAATGCGCATTATGGCCAGAAATTATTGCCGCTTATCTCTGCCGACGAATGGATCGACTGCGGAACGCAAAATTTTTGCTTTAACAATATATCCCGACACTATCTTATCCACGAATTTTCCAAGGCAGATTTTTTATTGTGTGTTAAAGGAGATGCTATGTCTCCAAAATATAATAACGAAGACCTTGTCGCCTGTAAAAAGGAAACTTCTTTTATGCCGGATAACAAAATCTACGCAATACGCACTAAAAGTATGGGGGTAATTATCAGACGCGTGTCGCCGGCAGAAAAAAGCACGCACATTACTCTTATTTCCGAAAATAAAGACTACCCGCCATTTTATATTCCGGTTACCGAAGTTGAAGATATAGCTCTTGTGCTGGGGGCCGTAACAATAGAACGGGAATGATTTCTGCACCTTATATCAATATCGTGGTTTAATTACAATATCCCTTATGCTTAATGTGGCTTCCGATATTTACTTTTACCATACAACGAGCAACTTTGGAAAACGTTCGGGGAAATATTAAACTGGCTATGGATTTTAAAACCCGATACGAATGCCCGGACCTGGCCGGGGCAGGATAGTGCTCATGTCTTCTCATACCGGCACACAGGGAAGTGCCGGGCTTGCGGCTTATGCCTCGCAAATGGGCCGTTGCACTCATGGGACAACAAATTAAAAAACTATAACCATGAAAATAGTAACAGGTCTCCTGACTCCTGTAATCATTTATGCACTCATTACGCTACTGCATTATTACTTGCCCGGCCGCTGGATTGACGGTTATGTAACCGGGTCCGCCACAGGCAGAAAAATGCGCTACAGGCTGAACGGCAAATGGGTTTTGTTGGTTTGCATAGCTTTTTGGTTTGTGCCGGGTTACCTGGGCTGGGTCCCATATGACTGGCTCTACCAGACACGATGGTACAGCTTGGCTGGTGCGGCAATTATCGGCCTAATTTATTCGCTTTGGATAGTGGCGCCGTATCCTTCCACCGGGAAAAAGCTTTTGGCTGACTTTTTCCTGGGACGCCTTAAGAATCCACAGCATTTCAACAAAAGGGCAGATGCAAAAATGTGGCTTTATCTGATTGGGACTGTCATGCTGGAACTGAACGTAATGGGATTTCTTGCGCACAGATACATGGCATACGGTCAGATAAGCCCGGGCATATTATTATGTGGGGTATTGCTTACCTATTTCGTCTGCGATTATTTTGTTTTTGAGAAAGTCCACCTTTATACATACGATCTAATTGCCGAACGGGTAGGCATGAAACTCGGATTCGGCTGTCTGACCTTTTACCCGTATTTTTACCTGGTTGGCCTTTGGGCCACCATAGATTTGCCCCACCCTGCCATTCCCGGATGGCTGCTTATTATTTATGCACTGGTTTTCTTTTCGGGCTGGTCTCTGGCCAGAGGTGCCAACATACAGAAATATTTCTTCAAAACACAACCTGATAAATCTTTTTTGGGTATTATGCCCGAAACTATATCTGATGGCAGGCATACTCTGCTGGTAAACGGGTTCTGGGGGCTAAATCCTTATGGGCGTTGGCATAGCATTGAGTGTGGGATGTCCCGGCATTCCCCGGGTATGGCTTTATCCCTTGTACTATGTGCTGTTGCTGAGCACCCGTCAGCTGGATGACGACAAGCGCTGCCGCGCAAAATACAGCCCGCTATGGAATAAATATACCCAAAAAGCTAAATACAAAATTATACCCTGGATATACTAATGACAACCCTGCTATTGCTTTTTCAATTAATTTTCAGCTCTCCCGATCTGGAATGTTACCGGCTTTCAGACCGGGTGGTCTGGTATGTTTCGTATGCAGAAATGAAAGGATTCGGCCGGGTGGCTTCAAATGGGCTTATTTATACCGACGGAGGACAGGCTTATTTATTTGACACGCCCGTCAACGATGCGCTCACAAAGGACCTCCTGGACTGGATAAGGGATTCGCTGCACGCAGAAGTCATCGGCTTTGTGCCTAACCACTGGCACGAAGACTGTATGGGCGGACTGGCTTATCTGCAACAAAATGGTATCCCGTCCTTTGCCAACCGCCGGACGGTCGAGATAGCCGGGGAGAGAGGCCTCCCGGTACCCGGTATTGCATTTGAAGATTCCTTGATGCTATGGCTCAATGAACAACCCGTTAAATGTTATTTCCCCGGACCGGCGCACTCTATGGACAATATTGTCGTCTGGCTGCCCAACGAAGAAATTCTTTTTGCCGGCTGCCTGTGCAAAGAAATGGCCTCGGCCGGTTTAGGCAATACCGCCGACGGCAGTCTCCCGGAATGGGCTACCACCATAGAAAAAATACAGACTGCTTTCCCCCATGCACTTATTGTAGTCCCCGGACACGGGAAACCCGGCGGACCGGAATTGCTGCAGCACACCAGAGACCTCTGCCCTAAATAACCTGGCGATTCACCGTATTTTTTTGTAAATTTGGCACATGAGAACAGTATTGTTTGGCGGAAAACCCGTCGGCCTGTC